>JADLFL010000030.1 GCA_020845575.1 Acidobacteriota bacterium
GAAGTACGGCGAGAGGTAGCCGCGGTCGAACTGCATGCCCTCGACGACGTCGAGCGACGTCTCGAGCGTCTTGGCCTCTTCGACGGTGATGACGCCGTCCTTGCCGACCTTCTCCATCGCTTCCGCGATGATCTTGCCGATGGTCGTGTCGCTGTTGGCCGAGATGGTGCCGACCTGGGCGATGGCGTTGCCGCTCACCGGCTTGGAGAAGGTCTTGAGCTGCTCGATCACGACCTCGACGGCCTTGTCGATACCGCGCTTGACTTCCATCGGGTTGGCGCCGGCCACGACGTTCTTGGCGCCTTCGCGATAGATGGCCTGCGCGAGCACGGTGGCGGTCGTGGTGCCGTCACCGGCGATGTCGCTGGTCTTGCTCGCGACCTCACGCACCATCTGCGCGCCCATGTTCTCGAGCGGATCCTTCAGCTCGATCTCCTTGGCGACGGTGACGCCGTCCTTGGTGATCGTGGGCGATCCGAACTTCTTGTCGAGGACGACGTTGCGGCCCTTGGGCCCGAGCGTCACCTTCACCGCGTCGGCGAGGTGGTTCACGCCGCGCAGGATGGCCTGACGCGATTCCGCACCATAGACGATTTGCTTGGCCATGTCGTTGATTCCCCCTTACGCCATCACCGCGAGGACTTCGTCCTCACGCATGATCAGGTACTCCTTGCCGTCGACCTTGATCTCCTGGCCCGAGTACTTGCCGAAGAGGATCGTGTCGCCTTCCTTCACGTCGAGGGGCGCCACCTTGCCGTCGTCCTTGATCTTGCCCTTGCCGACCGCAACGACCTTGCCCTGTTGCGGCTTTTCCTTGGCAGAGTCGGGGATGATGATCCCGTTGACCTGCTGCTCCCCTTCTTCGATACGTTCGACGATGAGCCGATCGTGGAGAGGTCGGAGGTTCATGGTGTGCACTCCAGTCCGGATTGAGAGATGAGGGCGGGCGTTCGGTGCCCGCCGGAAACGATGCCACTGCGTCACGGCGACTTGGCAGTCGACGTCGACGACTGCCAAGTATACAGCGTCGGTTTTGGCAGTCAAGCCCCACGAGTGCCAGCGCCCTCCGGGGCGACGGAACGCAGGGGCCGGGCTCGGAGCGCTGGCCCAATCGGTGCAGGGGCAGAGGCCTGTAGGGGCGACCCTTGTGGTCGCCCGCACCGTCGACCTATTTCAGCTTGTATTCCGTGATCTTCCGCGTGAGGGTGTTGCGGTGGAGGCCCGTGAGCTCGGCACAGCGGGTGATGCTGCCCTGACTGCGTTCGAGGGCGCGGGCGAGGAAGCGGCGTTCGAACTCGCACGCGGCGTCGGCGTAGCGGATGCCGTTGTCGACCATCTCGGTCACGAGGCGTTCGATCTGGCGATGCATCTCCACAGGCGGCGCGCTCAGGCCAGGTCGGTGCCCGTCAGGCGGCGGAAGGCGTCGAGGTACTTGTCGCGCGTGCGCGCCACGACATCGTCTGGCAGCGACGGCACGGGCGGTTGCTTGTCCCACGCGATGCGTTCGAGGTACTCGCGCACGAACTGCTTGTCGAAGCTCGGTTGCGGCCCGCCGGGCGCGTACGCGTCGGTGGGCCAGAAGCGCGAGGAGTCGGGCGTGAGCACCTCGTCGATCAGCAACACGTGCGTGCGGCCATCCTCGTGTACGAGCCCGAACTCGAATTTCGTGTCGGCCACGAGGATGCCGCGCGTCGCCGCGTGCGCGGCCCCGGCCGTGTAGAGGGCCAGCGTCAGCGCCTTCACCTGCGCGAAGACGTCAGCACCGAGCACGGCTTCGGCCTGGGCTTCGGTGATGTTCTCGTCGTGTCCCGACTCGGCCTTCGTCGCCGGCGTGAAGATCGGTTCCGGCAGCTTGTCGCACTGGCGCAGGCCTGCCGGCAGTCGATGTCCGCACAGCGTGCCCGTGGCCTGGTAGTCCTTCCAGCCGGACCCTTCGAGATACCCGCGCGCGATGCACTCGACGGGCAGCGGCTGCGTCCGTCGCACGAGCATCGACCTGCCGGCGAGTTCGGCGGCGAGCGGCGCGGCGGCGGGGACGTCGCTGACGCGTGTCGAGATCAGGTGGTGCGGGGTGATGTGTCCCAGCGCGTGGAACCAGAAGGCCGACAACTGCGTGAGGATGCGCCCCTTGTCGGGGATGCCCGATCCGAGCACGTGATCGAAGGCCGAAATCCTGTCGGTGGCAACGATGAGCAGGCGACCGTCGCCGGCTTCGAACACGTCACGCACCTTGCCGCGACGCAGCAGCGGCAGGTCGATGTCAGGCGTGGAGAGCAGGGGAGTCGTGGACACGGCAGGAACGAGGACCGCCAAGGATACCGCGAAAGACCGCGCTCAACGGATCCGAAGACTGCCCTGGTCGAGCGTGAGCTTCACGAGTGGGCCGCCGCCGGCGACCGGGCCCGCGAATGTCTTGCGGCCGTCGGTATCGGTGACCGCGAGTCCCTGCGGCAGGCGGAGGTCGCCGTTGGTGACGGTGGCGTCGAGGGCCACGCCGCTGTTTTTCGGGAGCGTCACTTCCACCTCGTCGCGTTCGATGCCGATCATCGTGGGCACGGCTGCCACGAGTTCAGCCGTCACCGTGAGGCGCTCGGCCTCGATGGTCAGCGGATGCGAAACCTGGCGGAGCACGATCGTGCCGCCCTCGCCCGTCACTTTCACCGGGCCGCCGGTGCCGCGAATGTCGGAGCGGCACTGCTGCTGCGTGAACGTGATGGGACCCGTGGGATCGATGATGTCCACGGTGGCGCGTTCGGCGTCGAGCGTCACTGACGCGGGCGCGTCGAGCCGCAGACGTCCTCGATCGGCCGTGAGGTTCACCGTCGCGCCCGGCCCGAACTCCGCGCCGCTGTCGCGCAACTCGCCGGTGACGGGGCCCGCGATACGTTCGGCTGTCAGGTCGCCCCGATAGGCCTGCAGGTGCAGCCCGGCGACGTCGCGGATCTCCGCCGAGCCGCGTCCGCCGATCCTGACGGCCAGACGGCGGGGCAGCGTGACGCGCATCTCGTATCGGGGCGGCCTCATGTGGTCGTCGCTCCGCACACCGGCGACGACCCGATCGCCGTCCTCCTCGAGCGTCACCGTGAGCTGTCGTTCCTGCCGTGCGGCGTCGGCCTCGTCCATGGCGGCGACCATCGCCTCGAGTTCGACTTCGATGTCGTCGCCGTCGCCACCCTCGACCACCACGCTCGCCCGCGTCTCGCCGAAATCGAGCGTCGTGACGTCCGCCGATGGCGTGACGCTGGCTCTCCTGGTCACGGTGCGCCGGATGGTCGGGCCGCTGAAGTGCGCGCGCGCCATCTGGAAGATCCGGCTGAGCGAGAACCCCGGCGCGTCGGCTGGCGCGGCAGGCGCCGAGACCTGGTAGACGCCGATCCCCAGCACGACGAAGACCACCAGCAGTAGCAGTTCTCGCTTTCCCATAGCCTCGGAAACCCCACCTATAGTACAGTTCGCCCCGAACAGCCCACCTTGCAGATGCCGGGCTACCTCAAGCACGCAACCATCCTGCTCGTCACCGTGGGGCTCGTCGCACTCTTCCTGCGACAAGCCGACTTGTCGGCCGTGGCCCGCGAACTCTCACAGGCCACCCCCGGCGGCATCATCCTGGCGTTGGTCGCGTCGGTGACCACGTACGTGTTCCGCACCATCCGCTGGCAGTACCTGCTCCTGCCGAGCGGCCATGTGCCGTTCTGGCCGGCGTGCCGTGCCACCGTCATCGGCTTCGGTGCCAACGCCATGCTGCCGGGGCGCGTCGGCGAGGTGATTCGTCCCTACCTGCTCGCACGCACGCAGCGCCTCGACCCGACGGCCACGTTTGCCACGATTGTCCTGGAGCGCGCCCTGGACATGATCACGCTGCTCCTGTTGTTTGCCGTGAGCGTGGCGTGCTTCGATTCGCGCTTCGCGGTCAATGACGGGCAAATGCTGCGGACGGTTCAATTGGGGGGACTCATGGCGGCCGCCGCGGCGCTGGCCGGACTCGTGATGGCCTTCGTGTTTGCCGGTCACGCGGACCGCGTCGGCGTGGTGGCCGATCGCCTCACGCGGCCGTTGCCCGCGCGCGTGGGGCGTGTGGTGCTGAAGGTGATCGCCGCGTTCGGCCAGGGCTTCGCCGTGCTGCGATCGCCGGCTGCGCTCGGGTTCGCCTTCCTGTGGTCGGTGGCGGTCTGGCTGTCGATCGCGCTCATGACGTGGTTGATGGCGCGCGCGTTCGGGCTGCCGCTGCCGTTCGCGGGTACATTCACGTTGCTCATGTTCATGGCCGTCGGCGTGTCGGTGCCGACGCCTGGCGGCGTTGGCGCATTCCATGAGTCGGTGCGTCTGGCGCTCACGTCCCTGTATGCCGCCGACAACGACAGGGCCGTAGCCTACGCCGTGGCGCTGCATGCGCTGTCATTCATCCCGATTTCGCTGGCGGCCCTCGTGCTCGTCGCGCGGGAGGGGCTCAGCCTGCGCCGCATCGGCGACATCACGCGCGACAACGTGCCACCGTCGGTCGCGCGCCTCGAAGAGAGTCAGGCCGGATGAAATGTCCTTACTGCAGCCACCTGCACGACAAGGTGGTAGATTCGCGTGAGAGCCGCGAGGGGGAGGTCATCCGCCGGCGGCGTGAATGCCTCGAATGCGGGCGGCGGTTCACGTCGTACGAACGGGTGGACGAGATCCCGTACATGGTCGTCAAGAAGGACGGCCGGCGGGAGCGGTTCGACCGGCAGAAGCTCATCGCAGGCCTGCTCAAGGCGTGCGAGAAGCGACCGGTCCGTGTGAATGCGCTCGAGGCCGTGGCCGATCGTGTGGAGGCCGCGCTGCAGGAGCGTCCGGACAAGGAGATCAGCACCACCGAGGTCGGTCAGCACGTGATGGCGGAACTCCGGCAGCTGGACAAGGTCGCCTACGTGCGATTCGCGTCCGTCTATCGGCATTTCCGCGACATCGGCGAGTTCATGACCGAGCTCGAGGATCTGATCAAGTCGAAGGATTGACGATGCGGCTGCACGCGCTGCTGCTGGTCTGCCTGCTGTCACTGGCCTCGTCTGTGTGGGCCGCCGACACCCTGGTGCGCGTCGAGACGACGCTGCACGATGGTGAGGTGCGTGTCAGCTTCGAAGTCGACGACGCCGTGTCGGAGGCCGTGCGCGCGGCGATCCAGAGCGGGCTGCCGACCACGTTCGCCTACGACGTCACGCTCCAGCAGTCGTCGCGCTGGTGGTTCGACAAGACCATCGCGTACATGCGCGTGTCGGCCGTGGTGCGATTCGACAATCTCACGCGCCGCTACCAGATCACGTTCATCGAAGATGGCCGCGTCGAGGAAGTGCGGACCACCGACGACGAGGCCACGGCGGTGCAGTGGCTCACGCGGTTCTACGGGCGTCGCCTGTCGTCGCACCGGCTGGTCGACGGCGGCGACTACCACGTCAGCGTCAAGGCCCAGACGCGTCCGCGCATGCTCGGATGGGCGTGGCCGTGGACGCCCGGCTCCGTGCTCGGCAGCGTGAGCTTCCGCTTCCGCCCGTGACGTGTCCATCCTCAACCTGACCGAGTCGTCCGTCGCGCCATCGACGCCGACCGCGCCTGACACGCCGGTGCCGAGTGCGCCTGCCGGCCCACCTCCGCAACGACCCCTTCGCGACAACCCGATCTTCGTCCTGCTGGCCATCGGCCTGCTGGTGGTGGCGCTCGTGGCGCTCGTCACGCTCGCCGATCAGTCGGCGGGTCTGTCGCCCGCGCTCCTCAGCGAGGTGGTGCTCTACGCCCTGGTCGCCGTCGACCTCACGATGCTGTGTGCGCTGGGGTTCGTGCTCGCGCGCAACGTCATCAAGCTGGTGGTCGAGCGCCGGCGTGCGCTGCCGTTCGCGCGGTTCCGCGCCAAGCTCGTTGCCGCGATGCTCGGCCTCGCCCTGGTGCCCGCCGTCCTGGTTCTCATCGTGGGCAGCGAGCTGATTCGCAACAGCGCCAGCCGCTGGTTCGCACCACCCGTCGACGATGTGCTCGCCGCCGCGCGCGAGATCGCGAGCGACTACTACCAGGACGCGCAGATGCTCACCAGCCGCCAGGCCGTGCGCCTGGCCCGCCTGCTGGCGACGGCGGGGATCGATCGCGGCGACGTGGCGACGATCCGCGCGCGCGTCTCGCCGGAAGTGGCCTCGGGCAGGTCCACGCTGATCGAGGTGTATCGGGTCGTCCCCGACACCGATCCGCTGGAAGTGCTGCCGCTGTTCGAAGTGGCGGCGCCGAACGTGCCGCGCGACGTGCCGCGCGCGTCAGCCGATCGTCTCGCGGCGCGTGTGGCGGCGGGCAGCGCCGACACGCGCGTCATCGAACCGCTCGGCAGCGGCGGCGAACTGGTGCGATCGGCGTCGCTGGTGCGCCCGCTCGACACCATGACCCCCGTGGGCGTCGTGATCGTCAGCGAGCACCTGTCGGGCAGCCTCGCGCAACACAGCCGCCGCATCATCGAGGCCTACGAGGGCTATCAGCAGTTGCGCGTCCTGCGCCGGCCGATCGAAGGCGTGTACCTGTCGTTCTTCCTGATGATGACGCTGTTCATCCTGGTGAGCGCGACGTGGCTCGGGCTCTACACGGCCAAGCGCATCACGCGTCCCATCGGGCTGCTGGCGGCGGGCGCGCGCGAGATCGGGCAGGGCAACTTCGGGTATCGCATCGAGCCGGAGACCGCCGACGAGTTCGGACGGCTGGTCGACGCCTTCAACACGATGGCCGGGGAACTCGAACTGTCGCGAGCCGAGGTGCAGCGCAAGGGACGCGAGGTCGAAGGTCGCGGCCGCTACATCGAGACGATCCTCAAGCGAATCGCCACGGGTGTCATCTCTCTCGATCAGAGCGGCAGGATCAACACGATGAACAGCGCCGCCGCACGACTGCTCGGGCTCGATCAGTCGGCCGTGGGGCAGATGTTCGACGACGTGTTCGCGCGTCAGGATCTGCGCCCGCTGCTCTCGATTCCACAGGGCGCGGCACGCACGCGCGGCGGCACCGCCGGCCACGAGATCACCCTGGTGCGCGACGGACGCGACCTCCATCTGGCCGTTGCCGCCACACCGCTGCGTGACGAGGGCGCGTCGGTCGGCACGGTGCTCGTGTTCGACGACGTCACGCCGCTGATCCGCGCGCAGCGGGTGTCTGCGTGGCGCGACGTCGCACGCCGCCTGGCGCACGAGATCAAGAACCCGCTCACGCCGATCCAGCTCAGTGCCGAGCGCCTGCGGCGCCACTTCAGCGCCGCCCCGCCGGCGACGCGAGAGCTGGTCGACGAGTGCTCGACCAACATCGTCGGCGCCGTGGAATCGCTGAAGGGACTCGTCGACGAGTTCTCGCAGTTCGCGCGCATGCCGGCGCCCAAGGCCGTGCCGTCGGATCTGCACGTCCTGCTCGACGAGGCCCTGGCGCTCTATGCCGGTCTGCCGCGCGTGACCGTCGTGAGGGAGTACGATGCCGCCATGCCCGTGATCCGGGTCGACCCGGAGCAGTTCAAGCGCGTGGTGATCAATCTGGTGGACAACGCCGTCGAGGCGCTGGCGTCGGAGCGTGATGGCCTGCCCGCGAGTGCGCAGGGCACCATCAGCGTGCAGACGACGTGGGACGAGAGCCACAGGCTGGCCCGCCTGGTCGTGAGCGACAACGGGCCGGGTCTCGGCGTGGCCGACAGGAGCAAGGTGTTCCTGCCGTACTACTCCACCAAGGGGCGCGACAGCGGGCTGGGCCTCGCGATCGTCAGGCGCGTCATCGTCGAGCACGGCGGGACGATCGAGGTCTCCGACCATGCGCCTCGCGGGGCGGCGTTCACGATGGAGCTTCCGGCCTAGCCATGCGTCCGAGCGTGCTCATCGTGGACGACGAGGCCGGCGTGCGGTCGGCGCTGTCGGGCGTCCTGCGCGACGAAGGTTTCGAGGTCGACGCGGTGCCGTCGGGTGAGGCGTGCCTCGACATCGCGCCGGGCCGCCACTTCGACGTCATCCTGCTCGACGTCTGGCTGCCGGGTATCGATGGCCTCGTGACGCTGTCACGCCTGCGCGATCGGCATGTCGACGCCGCTGTCGTCGTCATCTCCGGGCACGGCAACATCGAGTCGGCGGTTCGCGCCGTGAAGATGGGCGCGTTCGACTTCGTCGAGAAGCCGCTGTCGATCGACAAGACGCTGCACGTGGTGCGCAACGCGCTGCGACAGCGGCAGCTCGAAGCCGAGAACCGTGCACTGCGCGAACACGTCGACCGCCGCTTCGTCATGGTGGGGGAGAGCTACGTGATGCGCTCACTGCGCGAGCAGATCGCGATGGCCGCGCCCACCAACGGACGCGTGCTGATCTTCGGCGAGAACGGTACGGGCAAGGAACTCGTGGCGCGCAGCATCCACGCGCTGAGTCGCCGCCGCGGCGGACCGTTCGTCGAGGTCAATTGCGCGGCGATTCCCGAGGAGCTGATCGAGAGCGAACTCTTCGGTCACGTGCGCGGTGCGTTCACGGGTGCCGTGTCCGATCGGCGGGGACGCTTCGAGCTGGCCGACGAGGGCACGATCTTCCTCGACGAAGTCGCCGACATGAGCCTCAAGACGCAGGCCAAGGTGCTGCGCGTGCTGCAGGAGCAGGTCGTCGATCCCGTGGGCGGGCACGACAGCGTGCGCGTCGACGTACGTGTCCTCGCCGCGACGAACAAGGATCTGACGGCGGAGATCCGCGCGGGCCGTTTCCGCGAGGACCTCTACTTCCGGCTCAACGTGATCCCGATCTTCGTCCCGCCGCTGCGCGAGCGGGAAGACGACATCCCGCGCCTCGTCGCGCACTTCATGCAGGAACTGTCGCGCGAACATGGCAGGCGTCCCCGACAGATCGACCCAGACGCGATGGACATCCTGCGGTCCTACGCGTGGCCCGGCAACGTGCGCGAGCTGCGCAACGTCGTGGAACGGCTGCTCATCATGGTGCCCGGTGAGGTGGTGGAGCCGCCGCACCTGACGTTCCTGCAGGGCGGCAGGCTCGTCGATGGTGTGCAGGAGGAGGCTCCGGGCGGTCCCTCGCTGCCGTTGCACGAAGCGCGCGAGCGGTTCGAGCGCGAGTACATCGTGCGGACACTCGCGGCCCAGCAGGGCAACATCTCGCGCACCGCCGAAGTGCTCGGCGTGGAACGCAGCAACCTCTATCGGAAGATGAAGGCCTTCGGCATCGTGCCCACGCGGCGCGAATCGCGCGAAGGACCGGTGGCGATGGAGTCGCCCAACGTGGTATGACCTCGCCACGAACGGATTGATCGATGCGGTGTCCCAAGTGCAGTTACCTGAGCTACGACGATGTGGAGCGCTGCCGCAATTGCGGCTACGACTTCGCGCTGGCTACCGCGCCGCGTGAGGCCGACGCGCCCGTGCTGGAGGACCCGCCGCGCGAACCGCGCGCGTGGGAACCGCAACGCCGCCGTCGTCCGTCAGGGACCGATGCAGCGCAGGCAGAGGACGGCGGTCCTCTGGATCTGCCCTTGTTCGAGGAGCCCGGCGTGCCGGACCCGCCGCCGGTGGCGATTCCGCCGGCGGGACCGCCGCTGTCGGTGCGACGCAAGTACGACATCACGCGCCCGTCGCCGCCTGCGCCGAGATCCGCGCCCGTCACGCCGCCGCACACCGAGCCCGCGGCGTTCGAGTGGCCCGACGAGCCGGTCGTGGAGGAGAGCCCCCTTACGCCGGACATCGACATCCCGGAACCGGTGTCGCTGCCGGTGGCGGTCGACGCCGTCGAGTCGTCGAGCCCGCGCCTGCGCGCCGGCGCGATCGACGTGGCGGTGATGCTCGCCATGGATGTCGTGGTGTTCTGGCTGACGATGCGTGTGGCGGGTGTATCGACCGACGAATGGCGCCTCCTGCCGTTGGCTCCACTGATCGGGTACCTCTTCCTGCTCGACACCGCGTATCTCGTCACGTTCACGGCGGCATCCGGTCAGACGATCGGCAAGATGCTCGTCGGCCTGCGCGTGGTGTACGGCGAGGCGTCCCGCGTGCCGTTCGGGCATGCCGTCCTGCGCAGCGTCGCGCTGCTGCTCTGCCTGGCGCCGCTGGGCCTCGGTCTGCTGCCCATCCTGTTCGATCCGGAGCGTCGCGGCGCTCACGATCGTCTCGCCGGCACGCGTGTCGTGCCGGCGGCGTGAGGAGTTCCCCGTCGTGACTTCGCGTGTGTCCCTGGCCGTGGCAACGGCTCGCGGTGTGGGCTATGTGCCGTTCGCGCCAGGCACGTTCGGATCGCTTGCCGGTCTGGCGCTGTATGCGGGCGTCAGGACGACGGGCATGCCCATCGTCGAGACGGCAGCCATCATTCTGGTCTTCGTGATTGGCGCCTGGTCGGCTACGGCGGCCGAAGGACATTTCGGTCACATCGACCCGGGCCCGGTGGTCATCGACGAGGTGCTCGGCATGCTCGTCACGCTGGCGTTCGTGCCGGTGTCCCTCACCGGTGCGCTGGTCGGCTTCTTCTTCTTCAGGCTCTTCGACGTCATCAAGCCGCCGCCGTGCAACACGCTGGAAGCGCTGCACGGTGGGTGGGGCATCATGAGCGATGATGCGATGGCCGCCGTGTACGCGCACCTGTGCGTGCGCGGATTGGCGTGGCTGGCGCCGACGTGGATGCTCGCGTGACACCTCCGCCGTTCGCCCGCTGCGAGACGATCGCCGTCGGGAGCGAGTTGCTGGCGCTGGGCCGCGTGGACACCAACTCCGCGGTCATCGCCGAGCGCCTGGCATCGCTCGGCATCGACGTCATCGCCCGAAGTGTTGTCGGCGATCATCTGCCGCATCTCGAACTGGCGGTGCGCACGGCGCTCCAGCGTGCGGACCTCGTCGTGCTCACGGGCGGGCTGGGACCGACAGACGATGACCTCACGCGACAGGGCGTGGCGCTCGCACTCGGACGCGGGATGACGGAAGACCCCGTGCAGATGTCGCGCATCGCGGAGCGGTTCACGCGCCGCAATCTGCCGATGCCGGCGATCAATCGACGGCAGGCGATGGTCATCGACGGCGGCGTGCGGCTCGACAACCCGAACGGCACCGCACCCGGTCAATGGATCGACGTCGGCGATCAGGCGGTGGTCCTGTTGCCGGGGCCGCCGCGAGAGATGGAGCCGATGCTGCACACGCTCGTGGCGGGCGTCCTCGCGCGTCGCGCCGGCACGGAGCGCACGTTCAGCAAGGGGCTGAAGGTCGCGGGACGCAGTGAATCGGCTGTCGAGTCCGTGCTGCTGCCGCTCTACCCGGACTGGCGTACCGCGACGCCGCCCATCGACGCGACCATCCTGGCAGCCGCCGGCCGCATCGAACTGCATCTCTTCACGCGAACGGCCGACGCCGATGCCGCGTCGGTGGCGCTCGACGAGGCCATCGCGCGTGCGGCGGCGGCGCTCGGCCCCGCGGTGTACACGACGCAGGACGAGTCGCTCGAAGAAGTGGTGGGCCGGCTCCTGCACGCGATCGGCTGGCGTGTGGCAGTCGCCGAGTCGTGTACCGGAGGCCTGCTCGGCGCGCGACTGACGGACGTACCCGGGAGTTCGGCCTGGGTGGACGGGGGGGCGATCGTGTACAGCAACGCGCTGAAGTCCGTCCTGGCGGGCGTGCCACCAGCGCTCATCGCGAGGCACGGCGCCGTGAGCGAGCCCGTGGCGCTCACGCTGGCGGCTGGCATCCGCGAGCGATGTCAGACACAGGTTGGTGTCGGCATCACGGGCATTGCCGGTCCCGACGGCGGCAGCGACGCCAAGCCCGTGGGCACCGTGTACATCGCCATCCAGACGCCCATGGGCTCGGCATGCCGGCACGCGCGCTTCGTCGGCGATCGGGCTGTCGTGCGCACGCAGGCCGTGACGGCCGCGCTGGACATGGTGCGCCTTGCGCTCACCGGGCACGACCCCGTCGGCCTTGCGCGCTGACGGCACGAGTGGCTGGACCACGTTCATGAAGACGACGGTGATCGGTGCGGGCGCGTGGGGGACGGCGCTGGCGATCCACCTCGCACGTGTGGGCCATCAGGTCCCGCTGTGGGCGCGCGATGCGGCACTGGCGGCGCGCATGCGGGACGCACGCGAGAACGCCGACTACCTGGCGGGTGTGCCGTTGCCACGCGCGGTGTCGCCCGTCCACGACGTTGAGGAAGCCGTTGCTGACGCATCGATGATCGTGTGGGCGGTGCCGTCGCATGGCACGCGCGACACGCTGCGCATCGTGGCGCCCCTGGTCAGGCCGGGCACCATCGTTGTCAGCGCGACGAAGGGACTCGAACTGTCGTCGTGGACGCGCATGTCGCAGGTGCTCGCCGAGGAACTGACGGCCGAATGTCCCGTCGTCGTGTTGTCGGGCCCGAGCTTTGCCCACGAAGTCGCGCACGAGTTCCCGACGGCCGTCGTGGCTGCCTCCGCCAGCGCTGATGCGAGCCAGCGCGTCCAGGACGCGTTTGGTGGCAAGCGCTTCCGTGTGTACGCGAGCGACGATGTGGTCGGCGTGGAGATGGGCGGGGCCTGCAAGAACGTCATCGCGATTGCGGCGGGCGTGGTCGAGGGGCTGGGCCTCGGGCACAACGCGCTCGCAGGCCTCGTGACGCGAGGACTGGCCGAGATGACGCGCCTGGCGGTGGCGATGGGTGGACGATCGGAAACGCTGGCGGGTCTGAGCGGACTCGGCGATCTGGTGCTGACGTGTACCGGCACCGCGAGCCGGAATCATCGCCTGGGAATCGAGCTCGGTCGCGGCAGGTCGCTGGCCGAGATCCTGTCAGCCACGCACGCCGTCGCCGAAGGGGTCAACGCCGCGGAGGGCATGCTCGCGCTCGGCCATCGCGTCGGCGTCGAGCTACCCATCGCCGCGCAGATGGCCGACGTCCTCGCGGGCCGCACCCACCCGTTGACGGCCACCGAAGCCCTGATGCTCCGCCCCCAGAAATCGGAACGGTCGTAAGGGCCGGGCCGGTCGAAGCGCGGCGAGCCGACCCTACCTACGGCGACGGTGGGCAGGGTCGGCGCTGACCAACGGGTTGAAACCCGTTCACTCCATCGGAAGGGAGACGTAGCTCGTCGTGCCTGTTCCGGTCGTCAACGTGTGCGCTGGTGTTGCTTGAAGAACGCCCACATCTCCTCGGTGGCGTCGAATGCCCTGGTTGGTTCCGGGGCGCCGCGCCGGCCCGGCTGGCCGCCGGGCCACGCATGGCCGTTGCCCTTGACGCTGTGGAAGACCACCGGTGCGCCGCGACATGACGTCCACGCGCTCCGGATCGACACGCGGGATTCGGTTCGCTCAGGCTCGCCGCACCCGTTGTGGCGCGCCCAGTACTCGGCCTGCGCGATGGCCGGCGCGACGTCGTGATCCGCGGCGGACTGGTTACCGAGCGAGGACCGCAGCTGCAGTGGTCCACCGCCCGGCGGCACGACCTGATCGTCGGCGCCGACGACGATGAAGGCCGGTACCGGTGCCTGCGGCGGCGGCTCGTCGCCGAACACGGCCCCGACGACGGGTGCGATGGCCGCGATCCTGGTGGACAACTCGCGACCGAGACGGTGCGACATCATCGCGCCGTTCGACATGCCCGTGACGTAGACGCGCGACCGGTCGGCCCTGCCCGACGCCACCATGGCGTCGATGACCGCGCCGATGAACGCCACATCGTCGACGCGGCCGGCCATCGCCGAGGCGCAGCAGTGTCCGGCGTTCCATGTCAGGAGGAACTCCCGTTCTCCGCCGAGCACGCCTCGACCACCGCGCCGCTCGCGCGCGTTGTCGCTGCCTCGGGTGCCGTTGGGATACACCACGATGAAGCGGTCGCGTGCGGCGACGCGATTGAAGCCCGTCATCTGCACGGCGTTCTGCGCGTTGCCGCCACCGCCATGGAGCACGATGACCATCGGTGCGGAGCCGCGTTGGCCTGCGAAGTCGTGGACGAGATAGGTACGTTGCCGGCCGTCGATCGTGAGCGTCCGCTCGTTGCCGTCGGACACCGGCTGCCGGGCTCGACCCGCCCGGCGGCGCATCTGCGCGTCAAGGCCCGTCCACAACGTCAGGACCGTGACGACGATGGCGACGATGCGAACGCGTGTCATCGCTCCTGCCATGGACGTGCCCTCCCCGATTTCGGACTGCATCAGCGCGAAGGAGTCCGCGCCGCCACAGTGTATCCGCCGGGCGTAGACTGCCACGCATGGCCCGGGTGTTCGCTGTCGGTCTGGCCCTGCATGGCCTCATTCACCTGCTCGGCGTCGCCAAGGGGTTCGGCCTCGCCGCACTGCCGCAGTTGACGCAGCCCATCTCGCGATCCATGGGCGTCGTGTGGCTCGCCGCCGGGCTCCTGTTCGTGGCGTCCGCCGTCGCGCTTGCCATGTCGTCGCGGTGGTGGTGGCTCATCGCGGCCTGCGCGTTCGTCGTGTCGATGGTGGCCATCGTGCCGTCGTGGTCAGACGCGAAGGCAGGTGCCGCAGTCAACGTCGTGGTGTTGGCCGGCGTGGTGTTCGGTGCGCTCGCGTCCGGCCCTGGCAGCCTGTTGTGGGTGTACGAACGTGACGTCACGCAACGACTGGCTCGCACTGGTGCGCCTGCGGCAATCCTCGGCGACGCTGACCTCGCGCATCTGCCCGTTCCGGTACAGCGCTATCTGCGTACGGTTGGCGTTGTCGGCCAGCCGCGCGTACGGAACTTCCGCGTGCTGATGCACGGACGCATCCGCAGCGGGCGCGACGCGGCGTGGATGCCCTTCACCGCGGAACAGCACAACACCGTCGGTGATGCCGCACGGCTGTTCTACATGAGAGCGTCTATGTCACTGGTACCGGTGCAGGTGCTGCACCGGTACGCGGATGGCGAGGCGTCGATGCGCGTGAAGGCCGCCGCGCTCGTCCCGGTCGCCGACATGTCCGGCGCGGCCATGACGCAGGCCGAGACCGTCACGCTGCTCAACGACATGTGCATCATGGCGCCGGCTACGCTGATCGACTCGGCCATCACGTGGGAAGACATCGATGCACGAACGGCGCGGGCCACCTTCACCAACGCCGGTCACACGATCCACGCGGACCTGGTCTTCAACGATGCCGGCGAACTCGTCGACTTCGTGTCCGACGAGCGCCTCAAGGCGTCGGCGGATGGGCGGACGTTGACGCCAGCACGCTGGTCGACGCCGGTCGGCGGCTACCGCCAATTCGGTCCCGTGCACCTGGTATCGCGTGGCGAGGGCCGGTGGCACGAAGACGGCAGCGACTACGCGTACCTCGAGCTGGAGATCACCGGCGTGCAGTACAACGTGGAGCGACAGTAACCGGTCTGCGGTCCGACCCCGGACCAGGTGGGATGGCACCGGTCCCTGTACACTTTCGTGGTGAGCTTTTTCGACCGCCTCAAGTCGAGTCTTCAGAAGACCAAGGACCAGCTGTTCGGGGCCTTCGACGAGGGTACCGCCGCGCCGGAGGCACTCGGGGGGACGGCCACCGGGACGGCGACGCGCCGTATCGAGTCGCTCGACGCGCTCGAAGAGGCGCTGATCACGTGCGACGTGGGTGTGGCGGCCACAGACCGGATCGTCGAGGCCGTGAAGCGCAAGGCGCGTCGGGGCGACGACCTGCTGCCGCTGGTGCGTGCGGAGATCCTCGCCATTCTCGAGGGCGCCGCGCCGCCGCCGGCGCAGGGCGGCACGCCGCGCGTGGTGCTCATCGTCGGCGTCAACGGAACAGGCAAGACGACGTCCATCGGCAAGCTCGCGAACCTGCTGAAGCAGCAGGGCGCGAAGCCGTTGGTGTGCGCGGCAGACACTTTCCGCGCCGCGGCCGTCGAGCAGCTCGAAGTGTGGACGCGCCGCGCGGAGGTCGGCTTCGTGCGGGCGCAGCCCAACTCCGATCCCGCGGCCGTCGTGTTCGATGCGATCCAAGCTGCTCGTGCGCGCCAACTGGACCCCGTGCTCGTGGATACGGCGGGGCGACTGCACACGCGCGTCAACCTGATGAACGAGCTCGAGAAGATCAAGCGCATCGCGTCGCGTGAGGTCGACGGCGCGCCGCACGAGGTGCTCCTGGTGCTCGACGCGACGGTCGGCCAGAACGGCGTGCAACAGGCGCGCGAGTTCATGAAGGTCTCGGGCGTCAACGGCATCATCCTCACCAAGCTCGATGGCACGGCCAAGGGCGGCGTGGCCGTGTCGATCGCGCAGGACCTGCGACTGCCGATCCGGTATGTCGGCACCGGCGAACAGATCGACGACCTCGTGCCGTTCAGCCCACGCGAGTACGTCGATGCACTCTTCGAAGAGGCGTGGTAGACCTGCGCGACGTCGAGGGCGATCTCCGTCCGGAGGATGCCCGGTTCATGGCCCGCGCCTTGTGGCACGCGGAGCGTGGGCGCGGCAGTACCACACCGAATCCCCTGGTCGGTGCCGTCATCGTCGATGATCAAGGCGTGGTGGTTGGCGTGGGACACCATCAGGCTGCGGGTGGCCCGCACGCGGAAGTCGTCGCGCTTGGCGCGGCGGGTGTGCGCGCGACAGGAGCCACGTTGTATTGCACGCTCGAGCCGTGCAGTCACACGGGCCGCACGGGACCGTGCTGCGTGGCGGTGGTTGGCGCGGGCATTCGGCGCGTGGTGGCGGCGGCTGGGGATCCATTCCCCCAGGTGGCAGGACGCGGATTCGCGTACCTGCGCTCGCGCGGAGTCGCCGTGACCACAGGCGTGGGATTGCAGGAAGCGCGGCGCCAGAACGCACCGTTCTTCATGGCCGTCGAGCGCGGCAGACCGTGGGTTCACCTGAAATGTGCGATGAGCCTTGATGGCGCGGTCGCGGCGCGAGCCGGCGAGCGGACGCCGTTGAGTGGTCCCGAGGCGACGCGCTGGTCGCAGCGTCTGCGCGGGGAAGTCGATGCCATCGCCATCGGATCGCGGACCGCCATCGTCGACGACCCGATCCTGACGGCGCGTGACGTGTATCGCCATCGACCGCTGGTGCGCGTGGTGTTCGACAGGCACCTGCGACTCACGTCCGACGCGCGACTGACGCAGACGCGCGACGCTGGGCCGGTGGTGGTGCTGACATCCTGTGCGGCGGCCGACTCGTCCGCAGCGGCGCGAATGCGCGACAACGGCGTCGACGTGGTCGCCACGGATGGCTCGGTGCGCGACGGCTTGCGCGTGCTCGTGACGCGCGATGTGCAGTCGCTCCTCGTCGAAGGCGGCCCGACGCTGCACGCGGCGTTCTGGCAGGCGGGCGTCGTGGATCGGGTCAGTGAGATCGTGAGCGATCGCGCACTGGGGCCTGATGCCGTACGCTGGAACGTGCCCATCCGTCTGAGCGCGTGGGCACCGCGCACCGTGCCGCTGGGGCACGACGTCCTCCTCCAAGCCGATGTTCACAGGACTGATTGAAGCAACGGGCACCGTGCGCACCCTGACCCCCGTGGCGGGCGGTCAGCGCGTGACGATCGAGACGTCGCTGGCGGCCGACCTCGCACTCGGCGAGAGCGTGGCCACGAGCGGCGTCTGCCTGACCGTCGTATCGCACGACGCGGTTTCGTGGAGCGCCGACGTCTCGCCGGAGACGCTGCGGGTGACGGTGCTGGGGGCGCTTGCGACAGGCGACGTCGTGAACCTGGAGCGACCCCTCGCCGTCGGAAGCCGCCTGGGCGGGCATTTCGTGCAGGGGCATGTGGACGGCACGGGCCGGATCGAGACCGTCACACGCGACGGCGACTTCTGGCGCGTCACGATTTCGTTCCCGCCGGCGCTGGCCGCATACTTCATCGAGAAGGGGTCGGTGGCGGTCGACGGCATCAGCCTGACGATCGCGTCGCTGGCCGCCGAAACCTTCGACGTCCAGATCATTCCGCACACCTGGACGTCCACCACGCTGCAGTACGCGCGGCCAGGTGACCGCGTGAACCTCGAATGCGACATGGTCGGCAAGTACGTCTTGCGCGGCCTGTCGCTCGGAACGCCTCGCCCATGACTCGCAATCTCCGCATCGCCAAGGGATCCACAGTCGCCCGCGCCGCCCGTAATCCGTTCGCCACCGTGGAGGAGGCCATCGCCGCCTTCCGCGCCGGTCAGATGATCATCGTGGTCGACGATGAGGATCGCGAGAACGAGGGTGATCTCACGATGGCGGCGGAGCTGGTGACGCCCGCGGCCATCAACTTCATGGCCACGCATGGCCGCGGTCTCATCTGTCTCGCGATGACGCCGGAGCGGCTCGACGCGCTCGACATCCCGTTGATGGTGCAGCACAACTCCTCGCGGACCGAGACGGCGATGTGCGTCTCGATCGAAGCGAAGGGGAAGACGTCGACGGGCATCTCTGCGCCCGATCGCGCCGCCACGATCAGGACCGCGATCGATCCGGCCACGCACGCGTCCGATCTCGCGCGACCCGGGCACGTGTTCCCGCTGCGTGCGCGTGCCGGTGGCGTGCTGGTGCGGACTGGTCACACCGAAGCGGCAGTCGATCTCGCGCGCGCCGCTGGCCTCGCGCCGGCCGGCGTCATCTGCGAGATCATGCGCCCGGACGGCGAGATGGCACGCGTGCCGGACCTGGCTCGTTTCGCGCGCAAGCACAAGCTGCTGATGATCACCAGCGCCGATCTCGTGCGGTGGCGCCTGCGACACGAGCAGCTCGTGCAGGCGGCGGCGACGGCGACGTTGCCGACCGAGTTCGGCGACTTCCACGTCCACGCCTTCGACAGCCCCGTGGACGGCCTGACGCACGTGGCGCTCGTGCGCGGCGACGTGAGCGATGGCGACGACGTGATGGTGCGTGTGCATTCGAGCTGCCTGACCGGCGATGTCTTCCACTCGGCGCGCTGCGATTGCGGCGCGCAGCTCGAGACGGCGATGCGACGGATCGCCCATGAAGGACGCGGGGTACTCCTGTACCTGAATCAGGAGGGACGCGGGATCGGCCTCGCGAACAAGATCCGCGCGTATGCCCTGCAGGATCAGGGGCTCGACACGGTGGAGGCCAACGAGCGCCTCGGCTTCAAGGCCGATCAGCGCGACTACGGGATCGGCGCGCAGATCCTGCGCAGCCTCGGCGTGCGGTCCATGCGCCTGCTCACCAACAATCCGCGCAAGTTCGTGGGGCTGGAAGGTTACGGGCTCTCGGTGACGCGCACCGAGCCGCTCGAGATTCCGGCCGGCGAGCACACGCTGAAGTACCTCAAGACCAAGAAGACGAAACTCGGTCACACGCTGAAGGGCGTCTAGCCCGGACGCTCGACGCCGGTACAATCTCGCGGCATGGAACACACGCGGGTGGCGGGAGCGGTGTCGGCGGTCCTCGTGCGTGCGGGGCTCGCTGTCGGCCTGGCGTCGATGGTGGGGCTGGCCGCGGCGTGCGCCAGGCAGGAGCCGGAGCCGACGTGGACACTCACGCAGGCTGTCGCACGTACCGCCCCGGCCACCGGTGGGATGGTCACGACGACCGATCCTGTGGCGACCGATGTCGGGATGGCGGTCCTCGCGCGCGGCGGCAATGCCATCGACGCCGCCGTGGCCACGCACTTCGCGCTGGCTGTCGTCAATCCCGAAGCGGGCAACATTGGCGGCGGCGGATTCCTCGTCGCGCGCATGACCGCCGGCGAGACGGTGGCGCTCGACTTCCGCGAGACGGCACCTGCCGCTGCGAGTCGCGACATGTTCCTCGGCCCTGATGGTCAGGCCACAGATGCCTCCGTCGTCGGCCACCTCGCCGCCGGCGTGCCGGGCTCGGTCGCCGGCATGTGGGAGGCCCATCGTCGATTCGGGTCGCTGCCGTGGGCCGATCTCGTCGCGCCCGCCATCGAGTTGGCCGATGGCCTCGTGGTCCACGACAGACTGGGGACGTCTCTGGCGTCGGCGACGCAGCGGCTCTCGCGGTACGCATCGACGGCGGCCGTCTTCCTGCCCGGCGGAGCGGCGCCCGCCGTGGGGGAGCGGTTCGCCCAGGCCGCTCTCGCGGCGACGCTGCGCCGCGTCGCTGCCGACGGCCGCGACGGCTTCTATCGCGGCCGGACCGCGGAACTCGTCGATGCGGAGATGCGTCGCGGAGGCGGCGTGATGACGGCCGCCGATCTGGCCGCGTATGAAGCCAAATGGCGCGATCCGCTCCGGTTCGAGTATCGCGGGCATGCGATTGTGTCGATGCCGCCACCGTCCTCGGGCGGCGTGACGCTGGCCGAGATCCTGAACGTGCTCGAAGGCTACGACCTGCGGGCGTCTGGCTTCCTCTCCGCCGACCACGTGCACGTGTATGCCGAAGCCGCCAAGCGCGCGTTCGCCGACAGGAACACGTATCTCGGCGATCCCGATTTCGTGTCGCAGCCGATCGAGCGCATGGCCTCGGATGCGTACGCGGTCGAGCGCCGCACGACGATCGACATGGCCCACGCCACGCCCTCCACGGCTGTGGAGCCGGGACTCGGAGTTCCGGGGGGCGGTGCCGGTGCCGTCGCCGAAGGCGCGCACACCACGCACTATTCGATCGTGGATGGCGCGGGCAATGCCGTCGCGGTGACGACGACGATCAATTCGTTGTATGGGAATCTGGTCACGGTGACGGGAGCGGGGTTCCTGCTCAACAACGAGATGGACGACTTTGCCGCCAAGCCGGGATCGCCAAACCAGTTCGGGTTGGTGCAGGGCGAGGCCAACGCGGTCCAGCCCGGCAAGCGCATGCTCTCGGCGATGGCGCCCACGATCGTGCTGCGTCCGGACGGGCGGCTGTGGCTCGTGACAGGGTCGCCCGGTGGGCCGACGATCATTTCCACCGTCGCGCAGACGGTGTCGCAGGTCATCGATTTCGACATGGATCTCGTCCAGGCCACGTCGTCGCCGCGCCTGCACCATCAGCACCTGCCCGACCGCCTGATGTTCGAGAAGGGCGGGCTGCCGGCAGACCGCGTCGAGGCCCTGCGCGCGAGAGGGCAGGTGGTCGAGGAACGCGGCGGCTACCAGGGCGACACCCAGTCGATCCTGATCGCCGAGGACGGCACCCGCATCGGCGTCGGCGACCCCCGCCGCACCAGCTACCGCTAGCGAATGCCGAATGCCGCGATGCCGAATGCTGCATGACGGCAACAGGTAGCCGCTGTTCCGGTCCATCCGGAGACCCGGTTGCCGGTTCCCGTTGCCGGCCTTTCCCTGTTACACTCTCTGTTTGCCACGGGGCCGCAGGGCGGTCCGGGTGGACGTGTGTGATGTTCGACTCGCTCAGCAACAGGCTCCAGGACGTCTTCGCCAACCTCGGGAGAGAGGTGCGCCTGACGCCGGAGACCGTGGAAGTCGCCCTGCGGGAAATCCGCATGGCGCTGCTCGAGGCGGACGTCAACTTCAAGGTCGTCAAGGCGTTCGTCGACAAGGTGCGGGATCGCGCGGTCGGCGAGGAGGTGCTCAAGAGCCTCAGCGCCGGTCAGCAGGTCGTGCGCATCGTGCGCGACGAGATGCTGGCGTTGTTCGGCGACACGCAGGGTGGGCTGCCGCCGGCAAGCGCAACCCCGCGCGTGATTCTCATGCTCGGCCTCCAGGGCTCGGGCAAGACGACCACGACGGGCAAGCTCGCGAAGTGGCTCGTCAGGCAGGGGAAGCATCCGATCGTCGTGTCCACCGACGTGCGTCGGCCGGCGGCGATCGAGCAGTTGAACCTGGTCGCGAAGCAGGCGGGAGTGCGCGCGCACGACCCGGCCGGCAATCTCGACCCGGTCTCGCGCGCATCGGGCGCGCTGCAGGAAGCCCGCACTCTCGGTTTCGACACGGTCATCGTCGACACCGCGGGCCGACTCCACATCGACGATGAGTTGATGGGGGAGTTGGAGGCGATCAAGGCGGCTGTCGGACCGACAGATCAGCTGTACGTCGCCGACGCGATGACGGGGCAGGACGCGATCAAGAGCGCGGGCGAGTTCAACCGCCGCGTCGGGGTCACGGGCGTCGTGCTCTCGAAGATGGACGGCGATGCGCGCGGCGGTGCCGCGCTGTCGGTCGTCTCCGTCGTCGGCGTGCCGATCGCGTTCACGGGCAGCGGCGAGCGTCTCGACGACCTCGAGCCGTTCCACCCCGATCGCGTCGTGTCGCGCGTGCTGGGCATGGGCGACGTGCTGTCGCTCATCGAGAAGGCCGAATCCGTCGTCACGCACGAGGATGCGGCCAGGCTCGAACAGAAACTCCTCGAGAACGACTTCACCCTCGAGGACTTCCGCGAGCAGCTCCAGACCATCAAGAAGATGGGGCCGCTCGAGAACCTGCTCGGCATGCTGCCGGGCATGGGGCAGGTGAAGCAGCAGTTGCAGGGGAAGGTCGATCAGGGGCAGATGGCGCGCGTCGAGGCCATCATCCTGTCGATGACTCCCCGGGAACGCCGGAACCATCAGCTCCTCAACGGGAGCCGCCGCCGGCGCATCGCGCGCGGCAGCGGCACGTCGGTGGAAGAGGTCAATCGTCTCGTCAAGCAGTTCCTCGACAAGAAGAAGATGATGAAGATGATGGGCGGGCTGGCGGGCGGCAAGGGCGGCGGGAAGCTGCGCAGGCAGTTCGGCATGATGAAGGCCGCCGTGCAGGCGCAGCGGTCGCTGCGGTAGGAGAGGTCAAGAGAGAGCAGATGCTTACCATTCGGTTGCGCCGTCAGGGCGCCAAGAAGTCACCGTTCTATCGCATCGTGGTCATCGACTCGGCCAACGCCCGCGAGGGCGCGTTTGTCGAGATCCTCGGCTACTACAACCCGCGCCAGACGCCGGAGA
Source organism: Acidobacteriota bacterium (assembly GCA_020845575.1). Classification (NCBI taxonomy): domain Bacteria; kingdom Pseudomonadati; phylum Acidobacteriota; species Acidobacteriota bacterium. Next base: position 22,717 of record JADLFL010000030.1, read on the forward strand.
CGCTCGTGGTCGATCGCGATCGACTGCAGCACTGGCTGAGCGTGGGCGCACGGCCGTCGGACTCGGTGCGTACGCTCGTCAAGCGTGCGCCTGTGGCGGCTCCCGAGGCCGCAGCGCCTGCGGCGACGGCCTAGATGGGCAGCGCGCGCCAACTCGTGGAGGTCGTGGCCCGGGCGCTGGCCGACGACCCCTCGCAGGTGACCGTCACGGAGGCCGAGCATCGTGGCGTGGCCGTCCTGGACGTCTACATGGCGCCCGGCGAACTCGGACGGTTGATCGGAAGGCAGGGCCGCACGGCGCAGGCGATTCGCACGCTGGCGCAGGTGACAGCCGGCGATCGCAAGGTGCAGGTCGAGTTCCGCGACGGCGCGCCCCGGCGCTGACAGCCGTGGATCGCTGGGACGACATGGTGTTGGTCGGCCGGTTCGGCCGTCCGCACGGGTTGAAGGGCGAGGTGCTGATCCTGCCCGAGACCGACTTCCCGGAGTTGCGCTTCGCCGTAGGGGCGACCGTGTATGCCCTGCGTGGCGGCACGGTCGTGGCGCTCGAGATCGATCGGTCGCGCATGCACGCCGGACGGCCGCTGGTCGGCTTTGCCGGGCTCGACGCGATCGAGGACATCGACGCGCTCGGGCGCGGCGACCTGAAGATTCCCGAGGCGGCGCTCGCGCCGCTGCCCGAGGGCGAGTACTACTGGTACCAGTACGTCGGGGCACCCGTGCAGACGGAAGCCGGCGACGCGATCGGCACCGTGGTGCGCGTCGAGCCGACGGGCGGATCGGGCGTGCTGATCGTGGCGCGCGGGCAGGAGGAAGTGCAGGTCCCGCTGTCGCCGGCGTTGTGCCCGGTGCTGCGGCCGGACCTGATCGTGGTACGGCCGCCGGACGGGCTGCTGGACCTGAATACCCCGGGGCCGGAGCGTCGTGCGCATCGACATCGTGACCATCTTCCCCGCCATGGTGCGGGCCGGCGTGCAGGACGGGGTCCTCGGCCGGGCGGTGGCCAGCGGCCTGATTGACCTGCGGGCGTACGACCTGCGGGACTTCACGTCGGACCGCCACAAGGTGGTCGACGACACGCCGTTCGGCGGCGGACCGGGGATGGTGCTGAAGGCGGAACCGTTCTTCCGCGCGGTGGAGCACCTGCGGGAGACGCGGGGCACGCCCGATGCGGTGCTGCTGCCGTCGCCACAGGGGCGGCGCTTCACGCAGGTGGTGGCCGAGGAGTACAGCCGCCGGAATCACCTGGTGATTCTGTGCGGACGGTACGAAGGCGTGGACGAGCGGGTGAGTGCGGCGCTGGTCACCGAGGAGGTCTCCATCGGCGACTTCGTCCTCTCGGGTGGAGAGTTGCCGGCACTGGTGCTGGTGGACGCGGTGGCGCGGTTGGTGCCCGGCGTTGTGGGAGACGCGGAGTCGGTGGTGGCCGATTCCTTCACGCGCGGGTTGCTGGATCACCCGCACTACACGCGGCCGGCGAGTTTTCACGGCCTCGACGTACCCGAGGTGCTGCTGTCGGGGCACCACGGCGAGATTGCACGCTGGCGACGCCAGCAGGCCCTGCGGCGCACGTACGACCGGCGCCCGGACCTGTTGCGCGACGAGGCGCTGACCGACCAAGAGCGAACATGGCTGGCCGCATGGATGGCCAGCGAGAAGAACGGAGCAGAGTCATGACCCCGATTGAAGCCATCGAATCCGCGCAGCTCACCCAGCGGCCGGCCGTCAAGTCCGGTGATACCGTCCGCGTGCACGTCAAGGTGCGCGAGGGTGACAAGGAGCGCATCCAGGTGTTCGAAGGGCTCATCATCGGCATGCACCGCGGCAGCACGCGGGCGTCGATCACGGTGCGCAAGGTGTCGTTCGGCCAGGGCGTCGAGCGCATCTTCCCACTGCACTCGCCGGTGATCGACAAGATCGAGGTCGTGCGCACCGCGAAGGTCCGCCGCGCCAAGCTGTACTTCCTGCGCGCCCTGCGCGGCAAGGCGGCCCGCATGAAGGACGCGACGCGCAAGACCGCTCCCCAGGCGTGATGGCGGCCGGGCCCTCAGCCCGCCGCAACATCGAGAACGCGCGGCGCCGTGCGGGCTACCGCGCCGTGGCCGGCGTGGACGAGGTGGGCCGCGGCTGTCTGGCCGGGCCCGTCACGGCCGCTGCCGTCGTGCTGGATCCCGCCAGGCCCATCGCTGGCCTGCGGGATTCCAAGCTCCTCTCCGCCGACGCGCGCGACCGCCTGTACGACCGGATCCTCCGGTGCGCGCTCGCCTGGCGTGTCGCATCCAGGCCTGTCGCCGACATCGATCGCCTCAACATCCACAAGGCTTCTCTGGCCGCCATGCGGGACGCAGTGTTGGGATTGACCCCTGCGGCCGATTACGTGCTCGCGGACGGCTTTGCCATCCCCGACCTCCCGGTTCCCCACGAGTGCCTCGTGAAGGGCGACCGCCGGTGCGCCTGCATCGCGGCCGCCTCGATCGTCGCCAAGGTCACCCGGGATCGTCTGATGATGGCGCTCGATGAGGAAGATCCCCGGTACGGCTACGCCCGACACAAGGGTTATGCCACCGAGGAGCATCTGGCGGCCATCCGGCAACACGGGTTGAGCGATGCGCACAGGCGGTCGTTTCGCCAGCCCACCTTGTTGGACTTGTTGAACGACGCACGACCGGCTTCCGATGAGCAACCGCGAGGAATTGACCACCCTGGCTGACAAGGCACTCCGCCAGGGGCGCGTGGACGAGGCCATCGGGCACTACCAGGTGCTGGCGCAGATGACGCCCGTCGACTGGGGCGTGGTCAAGCAACTCGCGGATCTGCTCGAGCGCGCCGGCCAGCGTGAAGCCGCCGCCGGTCAGTTCGCCCGTTGGGCCGACTACCTCTTCGAAGAAGGCTTCCACTCGAAAGCCGCCGCGCTCTACAAGAAGGTCCTCAAACTCGATACGTCCGACGAGCACGCCCTGTGGCAACTCGCCGAGGTCTCCGTCGCTCTCAAGCTCAGGGCCGATGCCCGCGTGGCGTACCAGCGCGTGGCGGACATGCGCACGCGCCGCGGCGACGCGTCCGGTGCGAGCCTTGCGCGTGAGCGCCTCGCCACGCTGGAAGGTGCCCCGACCACCGCGCCCTCCACGGGGTCGCCACGGATGTTCCCGCTGCCCGAACCCGCGCCGCGCGTTGACGACGCGATATCCGAACCACCCCCGACTCGTGACCCCGCCCCCGACATCATGGGGGCGGTTGGTGAATCCGTGCCGGACGACGTGCCGGCGGCCGGTGGACCTGCCGCGGCCCACGCATGGTCGGCCGGCGGTTCTGCGCCGGACGAGGTCGGGGCGGCGCCAGCGGCCGCTCGTGACGCTGACGCTCCCGAAACACCGTCCCAACGGCTGGCGCGGCTCCGCGCCGACGCGGCCGCCGCCGACGCGGCGGACGACGTCGATGCCTGGCGCCGATGGCAGGCCGTGCTCGACGCCGATCCAACCGACGATGGCGTCAGACTGCGCCTGGCGCAGGCCGCCTGCGATCGCGGCGATCTCGAATCGGCGGCGCGGCTTGCCGCGCTACTCGACGCGTCGACGATTCCCGTGCTCGCCGTGCTGGTCGAGATCGCCTCGCGCCAGCACCGTCACGACACGATCGACAGGCTGGTGGCGGGCCGTCTCCACGCCGGCGCCTCGCCGGAGATGCTCGTCGCGCTCGTCGACCGCCTGGCGGCGCGCGACCCCGGAGCGGCGCGCGCGGCAGCGACATCCGCCGTCGCGGTGTGGTCAGGCGTGGGGAGGGCCACGCGCGCGATCGCGTTGCTCGCTCACGGGGCCGCGGGCGGCTGGCTGTCGGCGGCACAGCATCTCCGCTGGGTGGAGTTGTGCGTCGAGGGTGATCTGGCATCGCTCGGCACCGCGCAGTGCGCGCTCGGCAGGGTCTACCTGACCGAAGGGCGGCTGGCCGAAGCACGGGCCATCGCCGAAGACGTTGTCCTGCGCGAGCCTGCGTCGGCCGTCGCGCGGGAGCTGTTCATCGACGTGCTGACCGCGCAGGGTTCCGACAGTCCCTGGCGGGCACTCGACGACCTTGTGGCACCGCCCGCCGTCGCGCGGCCTGTGCCGGAGCCCGTGGCGCCGCCGGAACCGTTGGCGGCGCCGGTCGAGGACGTCATCGTCCTCGCGGTCGATGCCCAACCGACGTACGCGGCACCGACGCCTGGACCGGCGCCTTCACCAGCACCTTCAGCAGCACCGGTATCGGGCTTCGTGTTCGACTGGGCCGACCTTCTGGGCCGTGATGTACCTGCGTCTCGCCACTCGCCGCTGCCCGGCGCGGCGGCGGCAGCCGAGGACGTCGGGCTCCTGTCGTGGCTCGGCGTGCAGGACGCGCCATCCCCGCACGGAAATGCGTTCGGCAGCGCTTACGAGATCGAGCCGCAAGCTCCTGCGGACGAGGTGGTCGAGGCCGTCGCCGAGGATGCCGCAGTCGCGCCCCCGGTCGAAGAGGACACCGAGGAGCCGGAGTTCCCCACCGTGGTCGAGGACCCTCGGAACGAGGTGGAGGAGATCGAGGAGGTCGAGGAGGCCGAGGCCGCGCCGTGGATCGATGTCGTGCCGGCCGAGCCCACGGGCGATTCCGCGATGGCGGAGGTCGTGACCATCGACGAAGAGATCGACCTCACGGATCTGCTCGATCAGTTGAAGCAGTGGGATCCGGCGCTGCCAGAGCCGTTGCGCGCCGTGCGGGATGGCGCGCCGCAGCCCGGGATGTCCGAGCCTGTTCCCGAGCCGGAACCCGCGCTGGAGCTCGCGCCGGAACCGGTCCCGGCACAGGAATTCGCTCCCGAACGCGAGCCTGTGCTCGCCGACGAACCCGAGCCTGTCGTCGAGACGGCAGACACGGTCGAGATGCCCGGCCAATGGTCGGGCGACAACGAGCCGGGCATGGAGGAACTGCCTGTTGCACCCGTGACGCCGCCCGCCGACGAGGGACGGACGGAGCTCGATGCCGTTTTCGCCGACCTGCAGCAGCGGCATGGGGAAGACCGTACGGTGGCCGAACAGCAGCTCGCGGCGGGCCGGGTATTCCTGGCGGCAGGTCTGGCGTCGGAGGCGGCGCGTGCCTTCGAGCGCGCGTCGGCGGAGCCGCGCATGTGCTTCGAAGCGTCGCACGTGCTCGCGGAACTGCACCGCTCGCGCGGCCAGCTCGTCGAAGCCGTCGCGTGGTACGAACGGGCGACCGAGGCGCCGGTGCCCGATGCTGCGATGAAGCACTCGGTGCTGTACGATCTGGCGGAGTCGCTCGAGTCGCTCGGTGAGTCCGACCGTGCTCTGGGTGTGCTGCTGGATCTGCTGTCGCAGGTCGAGGACTATCGTGATGCGCGCGCACGGCTCGACAGGCTGCTGCGCGTCGATGCCGGAGGCTAGTCGTTTCCCTGTTCAGTCGCGTGCTGCTGTCGCTCTACCTCCTCGAGGCGGGGCTGCTGCTGATCCTGGCGCCGTGGACGCAGTTCTGGGACCGCAACTACTTCTCGGCGCTGCTGCCGAGACTGGCGGCGTTCATGACGCATCCGTACGTGCGCGGGGCCGTCACGGGCGTCGGCATCGTGAGCGTCGTTGCGGCGCTCGTCGAGATCGGGGTGATGCTCACGCGTCGCCGCGCCACGCCGCACGTGCCTGGCGCGTGATCGGAGTCCGGAGCCGAACGGGATGTGGCCGCCGCGCACCATCGTTGTCACGGACCGTCGCCGGTTGTCCTGCGGTTCGAGCGACGACGCGGCGTCGGCGCTCGTGGCGTTTGCTGCCGCCGTGGCCGCCGCCGGCGTGGATGTCGTGCAGATCCGCGAACGCGACTGGGACGATGGCACCCTGGTGCGCGTCACGCGCGCGGTGATGCGGGCGACGGCCGGGAGCGGGTGCGAGGTGTTCGTGAACGAACGTGCGCACGTCGCGGTGGCCGCCGGTGCACATGGCATGCACTTGAGAGGCAACGGCATGCCCGCCGCGCGCGTGCGTGCCGCATGGCCGACGGGATTGCGCATCGGCAGGTCGGTACACGGGAGTGACCAGGCGACGGTCGCGGATGGCGTTGACGTGGCTTTGTTCGGTACCGTGGTCCCGTCCGTGTCGAAAGGCGGCGACGCGGTGATTGCCGGTGTGGCTGCGCTCGCCGCATGGGTGGGTATTGCCGGTGCGACGCCTGTCGTCGCCATCGGCGGCATCGACGTGGAGCGCTGCGCGGCGGTGCGCGCCGCCGGGGCGTGTGGCGTGGCCGGGATCGACGTGTTCGTGCGGGCATGGGAGCAGGGCGGTGCCGCACTGGCGGCGCTGGTGAGGGAGATGCACGCGGTGCTTGGAGAGCGGGAGCGGACACAGTGACCGTTGGTGAGCGTTTGCGCGAGGCGCGGGAGCGCCGGAAGGTCTCGCTGCACGCTATTGCAGAGAAGACCAACGTGTCGGCCCGTTTTCTCGAGGCGATCGAGAAGGGGCAGTACGACAAGCTGCCCGGCGGCATCTTCACACGCGGGTTCATCAGGTCGTATGCCGTGCAGGTGGGTCTCGACCCCGATGCGATCGTGGCGCAGTTCCTGTCCGACGACCCTGGCCAGCGCGACGACGACATCGACGAGGCGCCGCCGTCGAGCCGTGAAGGTGCGCCGGTGGCCACCATGCTGATCGTGGCTGTTGGCGTGATCGCCGCGGCGTTGCTGGCGGTCTATCTCCTGAAACCTGACTGGATCGGTAGCGGCTCGCGTTCGGCTCCCGTTCAGGAGCCGGTATCGGCCGAGGGGAGGCCGTCGCCTGCCCTCGGCGACGCGCAATCGGAGGTGGTGGCGGCGGTGTCCGCCCCGGTGGCGCTGCCGACCCCGGATGCTCCCGGACAGGAGGCGCCTGCGACGACTGATGCCGGAGGTTCTGCACCAGCCGCGAGTACCACCGACGTGCCGCTGTCGCCCTTGCGACTGGTGATCGCGCCGACGGGACGCTGCTGGGTGCAGGTCTCGGCCGACGGGCAGATGCGCGTGGCGCGAGAGGTGAGCGTCGGCGAACGCATCACTGTCGACGCCTCCGAACGATTGAGCATCACCGCCGGTGATGCGGGCGCGTTTGCCTACGAGTTGAACGGCCGGCCGGGAACCTCGCTCGGCGCCGCCGGCCGCGTGGCGCGCGCCACGATCGTGCCGTCCACCGTCGCGCAGTTCCAGGTGCCGTAGGCCGTGCCCTTCGGCGTCTCGTCGCCCATCGTCGATGTGTTCGCGCGCGACCAGGTGCCGCGCGACGTGCGCCTGCTCGCGGCGCGCGGCCAAGTCGGTGCGGAAGGTGTGGACCGGCTCGTCCTGCTCGCGATGATGGCCGAAGACGAGGACGGCGACGTCGCAGCGTTGGCCGCGGCCACCATCGACGGTCTGCCGGAGTCGGCAGTGCGCGATTTCATCGGCCGCGACGGCGTGCCGGCCCAATTGCGCGCGTGGTACGAGGCGCGAAGTGGTGCGCCTGTGGCTGTGGCCAGTCCCGATCCGATCGAACCGCCGATAGACCAGTCCCGCGGTGGAGCCGCCGGACTGTGTCCGGCGGGCGGTGACGACGTCGAATCGGACGACGTGACCGAGCCCACGGAAGCCGAGGTCGCGGCGATGGCGGCCGAGGCGCTTCCAGACGACGAGGAGGAGGCACACCAGCTCCTGACGTCGCTGCCCGTACCCAAGAAGCTGAAACTCGCCACGCTCGGCCGGCGCGAGCAGCGTGCCATCCTGATCCGCGATCCGAACCGCCTCGTGTCGACGGCCGTGTTGGCCAGTCCGAAGCTCACCGAGACTGAGGTGGAGAACTTCTCGCGGATGCAGAACGTGTCCGACGAGGTGCTGCGCATCATCGGCACGAGCCGCGTGTGGACGAAGAACTACACCGTGGTGTCATCGCTCGTGCGGAACCCGCGCACGCCAACGGCGATCTCGCTGCCGCTCCTCGGCCGTCTCGCCGAGCGTGACGTGAAGGGGCTCACGGTGAACCGCAACGTCCCCGAGAGCGTCCGCCTCGCCGCCCGCAAGCAGCTCGACGTCCTCCAGTCACGCAAATCGTGACGTAGGGGCGACGCATGCGCCGCTACACGTGTCGACTGCGGCGGAGGTAGCGGCGCAGCTGGTCGAGGGGGAGGCAGTTCAGGACATCGCCGGGTGAGAGCCAGGCGCGGCGGGCGGTGAACGTGGCCCAGTGGAGGTGCTCGAAACCCGCCACGGCGTGCGCGTCGCTGGACAGCACGATCTTCACGCCGCGATCGCGCGCCAGGCGCGCATGAGTGTCGTTCAGATCGCGGCGATGCGGCTGGCCGTTGATCTCCATGGCCACGCCCAGATCGGCCGCGCGTGCGATCACGGCTTCGATGTCGATGGCACTCGCCTCGCGCCGGAGCAGCATGCGTCCTGTCGGATGTCCGAGCACGTCGACGTACGGACACTCCAGCGCGCGGAGTACACGGTCGGTCATGCGCGCCGGCTCCTGCGACAGCCCCGAGTGGACCGACGCAATGACGATGTCGAGCTGGGCGAGGCAGTCGTCGGCGAGATCCATCGTGCCGTCGGTGCGGATGTCGCACTCGATGCCGGCCAGCAGCGTGATGCCCTCGACCTCGTCGTCGCAGGCCCTGATTGCCGCCGCGTGTGCCAGTGCACGCGTTTCATCGAGGCCATTGGCCATCGCGAGCGCCTGACTATGGTCGGTGATCGCGAGATAGCTCAGTCCGGCGTCGCGCGCGGCCATCGCCATCGCACGAATCGTGTCCTTACCGTCGGTGGCCGTCGTGTGGCAGTGCAGATCGCCGCGCAGATCCGCACGCTCGACGAGGAGAGGCAGCCCTTCGTCACGCGCGGCGTCGAACTCGCCACGGTTCTCGCGAAGCTCCGGCGCGATCCACGGCAGCCCCAGCGCCGCATAGATCTCCGCTTCCGTCTCCCCGGCCACACGCGTCTCATCGTCCACCCGGAACAGGCCGTACTCGTTCAGCTTCAGTCCCTGGCGCAGCGCGCGGTCCCGCAACTCGATGTTGTGTGCCTTGCTTCCGGTGAAGTACTGCTGTGCCGCGCCGCGCGATTCGGCAGGTACCAGGCGCAGATCGGCCTGCAGCCCCTTCGAGAGACGGACGCTGCTCCTGGTCGGCCCCTGTCCGAGCACGCGCTCCACGCGCGGGAACGACACGAAGTGCGCCATCACCGCCGACGGCGCGGCCGTCGCGAGGACATCGAGATCGCCGCACGTCTCGGCGCCGCGCCGCAGGCTGCCCACGAGATCGAACGTGGCGTCCGGACACGCGGCGCGCAGGTGGGTGAGCAGGGCATGCGCCTGCTGCCACACCTCCGAGGCAAGGTATCTGCCTGCGAAGGTCGCGTGATCCTCGATGGCCTTGGCGAGCGCGGCTTCCTTGCCGGGGCCCATGCCCTTGACCTTGCGGATCGTGCCGGCCGCAATGGCGGCGCGGAGATCGTCGATCGACCCGACGCCGAGCTCGCGGTACAGCAATGCCACCGTCTTCGGACCCACACCCTGCAGCCGCAACACGTCGAGCAGGCCTGTCGGAAACTCCGCCGCCAGTTCGCGATGGAACGACGATATGCCGGTCGCGGCGAGCTCTTCGATGCGCGCGGCGATGTCCTTGCCGATACCCGGCAGCGCGCGAAGGTCGGCAGCCGTGAAGTCCGCGACGCGCTCGCCCGTGTCGCGAATCACCTGTGACGCGTTGCGATACGCGCGGATCTTGAACGGGTTGTCGCCCCGGATCTCGAGCAGATCGCCAATCTCGGCGAGGACGCGGGCGATGGCGGTGTTCTCCACGGCAGGACGCAGGTGCGCACGCGTCGGGCGCGCAATCGCGCCATTATAATGACGCGTCCGGCACGGCCGGACATCCTCTCGATGAACCAGCGCGACAGACGACGGCAGGTGGGGCAGTTGCTGCTGGCGGGATTCAGCGGACACGCGATTCCCGCCGAACTGCGCGCGCTCGCGCGCGAGTTCGACCTCGGCGGTGTCGTGTTGTTCTCGCGCAACGTGGCCGAGCCGGCACAGGTGGCGGAGCTGGCGCGCGAAGCGCAGGAACTGTCGCGCACGCCGGTGTGGGTGGCCATCGATCAGGAGGGTGGCCGCGTACAACGCGTGAAGGCGCCGCTCACGCTGTGGCCACCGCCCGCAACGCTCGGCAGGGCAGACGATGTCGAGCTGACCCGCCGCTTCGTGCGCGCGCTGTCGCGCGAGTTGCGCGCGATGGGCATCACCTTCAACTTCGTGCCCGTGCTCGACGTGTTGACGCGACGCGACAATCCGGCGATCGGCGACCGCGCGTTCGGCGAGACCGCTGACGTCGTGGCACGTCATGGCGTGGCGACGATCGAGGCCCTGCACGCCGAAGGCATGCCCGCGTGCGCGAAGCACTTCCCGGGGCATGGCGAGGCGGCTGTCGACTCGCACGACGAACTGCCCGTGGTGGACCTCCCGCCGGACAGGCTCGAGCGCGTCGAGTGGAAGCCCTTCGTCGAGGCATTCGCGGCGGGGCTCGACGCGGTGATGTCGTGCCACCTCCTGCTTCCGAGCCTCGACGAGCACAATCCCGCCACGCTCTCGGACGCCGTGATCAGCGGACGGCTCCGCGGTCAGCTCGGCTTCGACGGTCTCGTGTTCACCGACGACATGGACATGAAGGCGATCGCCTCGCACGTGGAGCCGGGGGATGCGGCGGTTCGTGCGCTGTCGGCGGGATGCGACGCGATCCTGCAGTGTGGCGGCGATCCCGATCGCGTGGCGGCGTCACTCGAAGGTCTGGTGCACGCCCTCGAAGCCGGGACGCTCTCGGCAACACGCGTGGACGAGGCGCTCGCGCGGCACGAGGCACTCAAGGCGCGGTATCTCTCGGACTCCGCGCGTCGTCAGGCACCGATGCCACCTTCGCTGCGAGACGTGATCGGATCGGCGGAGCACGCCGCGATCGCCGAGCAGATGCGGCAGTTCGCGTGACGGCGCTCAGGCCACTCCTGCGTCCGCATCGGCTGCGTGCAGGCGATCGCGTGGCGCTGCTCACGCTGGCGAGTCCGTCACGCGAGGCGGATGTCGAGGCTGGCGCCGACGAGTTGCGCGCACTCGGCTTCGAGCCTGTGGTGGTGGCACCACCGGCTCACATCGCTGCGTCTGGCGCCCCGTACGTGGCCGGCGCACCAGAAGCCCGTGCGACGCAGTTGCGGTCGGCTTTGGCTGATCCGGAGGTGCGCGCCGTGATCGCGGTGCGTGGCGGGTATGGGTCCGCGCATCTGCTCCCGTTCCTCGACGTCGACCAACTGCGCGCGTCGCGCACGCTCTTGATTGGCTACAGCGACATCACGGCGCTGCTCGACGTGACCACCGGGCACGCGGGACTCGTCAGCATCCACGGACCCATGGTCGAAGGTCGCCTCGCGCGCGGTCCGGCCACGTACGATCGCGACAGCTTCCTGCGCCTGACGATGGAACCGGTGGCGTTCGGCCGTGTCGACACCACCGGCGTACGCGTCGTTCGTCCTGGCGAAGCGTCGGGCGTCCTGCGCGGCGGCACGCTCACGCAACTGGCCGCGTTGCTCGGTACGCCGTGGGCGCTCGCGGCCATGGAGCCGACGGTCCTGTTCATCGACGAAGTGAACGAGCGTCCGTATCGGATCGATCGTCTGTTGTGGCAACTGCGCGCCGCAGGCGCGCTCGCGCACGTCACGGGCATCGTCTTCAACGAACTGCCGGGATGTGATGAGCCCGGCGGCGCACTCATGGCACTCGATGCCGTCAGGGCGGGGCTGGAAGGTGTCGACGGCCCGATCGTGGCGGGCGTGGCGAGCGGGCATACGGCGCGGCCGATGCTCAGCCTGCCGTTCGGCGTACAAGCCACGCTGATCGCCGCAGACGATGTCGTGCTGTCGATCGACGAGGCCGCCGTCGAGTGACGAGGAGACCATCGTGCGCATTCACCTGATCGGCGTGGCGGGAACCGCGATGGCGACGCTTGCCGCCATGCTCCAGCGGCGTGGGCATCGCGTCACGGGATCGGACGCAGGCGTATACCCCCCGATGAGCGATTTCCTGCGCGCCGAGAAGATCAACGTCTTCGACGGCTACGACGCGGCGCACGTCGATCCAGACGCCGACCTCATCGTCGTCGGCAATGCCATCTCGCGGGGGAACCCGGAACTCGAAGTGGTGCTGTCGCGACGGCAGCGATACTGCTCGCTGCCTGAACGCATCCGCGACGAGTTTCTCTGGCAGCGCGATCCGATCGTCGTGGCGGGGACGCACGGCAAGACCACGACAACGAGCCTCGTGGCATGGGTCCTGACGCACGCAGGTCTCGATCCGTCGCTGCTCGTCGGTGGCATTGCGGCCAATTTCGATGCGAGCTACAGGCTTGGCGACGGTCGCGACTTCGTCATCGAGGGCGACGAGTACGACAGTGCCTTCTTCGACAAGACGGCCAAGTTCCTCAAGTACGTCCCGCACACCGTCATCGTCAACAACGTGGAATTCGACCACGCCGACATCTATCCCGACGTGGACGCGATTCTCACGGCGTTCACCAGGCTCCTGCGACTCGTGCCTGCCGACGGTCGCGTGTTCATCGGCGTGGACGATGCGGGCGCTGCGTCGCTGACGGGCACGGCGTTCGGCGTCGTCGAGACGTTCGGGGTGTCTGCGTCGGCCGACTGGCAGGCGCGCGAGGTGCGCGCGGAACCCGGCGGCACGACGTTCGAGGTCTGGCGACGCGAGGGCTCGGCCGCGCACGTCCTCGCCGGCGACGTGCGCATCCCGATGACGGGCATGCACAACGTGCGCAATGCGCTCGCGGCGGTCGCAGTCGCGTCGTCGCGCGGTGTGCCGTTCGAGGCGATTGCGGCCGGCCTGGCGGCGTTCGCGGGCGTGAAGCGACGCACGGAGCTGCGCGGCGTGGTTCGCGGCGTCGCCGTGTACGACGACTTCGCCCATCACCCGACGGCGATCGCGGAGACGCTCCACGGCGTCAGGCGCGCGAACCCGTCGTCTCGCATCTGGGCGATTTTCGAGCCGCGCTCCGCGTCGAGTTGCCTGGCCGTGTTCCAGCAGGCCTTTGCCGATGCGTTCGTGGATGCTGACGACACGGTGCTGGCGTCGGTGTTCAGGACGAACCTTCCCGAAGGGCGCCGCTTGTCGGTCACTGCGCTCGTACAGGACCTGATCGACCGGGGACAGCGCGCGAGACATCTCCCGACAACGGCCGCCATTGTCGATGCCGTTGCTGCCGAAGCGACGGAGGGCGACCTCGTGATCGTGATGTCCAACGGCGGGTTCGACGATCTTCACACGAAGCTTCTCACCGCGCTCGCGAGGGGAGGGGGCGCGTGACGCACGAGTGCCGGCTCACGTGGCTCGGCGACGCGGCGCTGTCGATTCGCGCCGACGAGCGGGACGTGCTCGCCGCCAACACGCGCGTGCACGAATGGGCGGCGCGCATCCGCGCCGCGAATGTCGCCGCCGTTCGCGACGTCGTGCCCGGCATGCGGGAACTCGTGGTCCACATCGATCCGCTCCACGCCGACGTCGGCGAGATCGAACGCGCGCTGCGGACCGACGCGACGAGGGGGGCGACGACACCTGTGGCGCCACGCACCATCGAGATCGTCGTGACGTACGGTGGTGATGGCGGGCCAGACCTCGATGACCTCGCTCGCGCGACGGGCCTGACGTCCGACGAGGTCTGCCGGCGTCACCGCGAGACCATCTACACCGTGCACTTCGTCGGATTCCTTCCGGGATTCCCGTATCTCGGTCCTCTCGATCCGGCCCTCCAGGTTCCACGGCGCACCACGCCACGGCCGCGCGTGCCACCCGGGTCGGTGGCCGTGGCGGGGGAGTACACCGGCATCTATCCCTGGCCGAGTCCGGGCGGCTGGCACGTGATCGGTCGCGCCGACGTCACGTTGTTCGATGCGGCGGCACGTCCCCCTGCACTGTTGTCGCCCGGCGATCGCGTGCGATTCGTGGAGCGACGGTCGTGAGCGGTGCAACAGAGCCTTCCCGCATCGTCGTCACGCGCGCGGGCCTGCACACCACGGTGCAGGACGCCGGTCGATGGGGCTATCAGCACGTGGGCGTGCCGGTCGGCGGTGCGCTCGATCTCGCCGCGCTGCGCCGGGCCAATGCGCTCGTGGGCAATCACCCCGACGAAGCAGGTCTCGAAGTGACGCTGGTCGGCTGCGCGCTCCGTGCAGAGGGGCCGGCGTGCGTGGCCGTGACAGGCGCGAGGTTCGCTGTGTCGGTGAACGGCGTATCAGTGCCGCAGGACGAAGCACTGACCCTCGCTCCGGGCGACGAACTCGTGCTCGGCGCCAGGCTGCACGGTGCGCGAGCGTGTGTCGCCGTGCGGGGCGGACTCCAGCTACCCCTGGTGCTCGGCAGCCGGAGTGCGTGGCCGCTGGCGCCGCGGCGCGGTGCGCTTGCCGACGGGGCAATCCTGGCGATCGGCACGCGCACGGGAGGAAGTCCTCGCGTCGAACCGTGGCCGACGCCGCCGTTCGAGACGACGCTGCGTGTGATCCCGGCATCAGATGGGTGGGTGAATGCTGATGCGTTCGAAGCGCTGTGCGCAGGCGTGTACGTTGTGGCGTCGACCGCCAGCCGGATGGCCTATCCCCTCGACGGCCCCGCCGTGCCACTGGTCGTGCCGATGCGGCCCTCGAGCGGGACCGTCCACGGGGCGATCCAGGTATTGCCGTCGGGTAAGCCCGTGCTGCTCATGGCGGAGTGTCAGACCACGGGCGGGTATCCCGTGGTGGGCGTCGTGTATGGCGCGGACCTCACGCACGCCGCGCAGGTGGCGCCAGGTGAGTCCATCAGGTTCGTGGCCGGCACCCGCGCCGAAGCCGTCATCGCCCTGCGTCAGCGTGACGGGACGGGGGAAGGCGGCAGCGTGCGGGGCTGAGCCGGTGCCGGCTGTTCCGGCAGGAACGGCACGCGCGGGAACGGTTCCTCTTCCGCGTCGACGGGAGGCTGCACGGGTCGCAGCGGCACGGGTGTGATGGCAGGACCGGCACCGGCGGCCCCACGCCCGGCGAGGAACGGACGCAGGTCGTCCTCCTGGAGGTCGAGCACGCGGACGATGCGTGGCGTGAGCATGAGGACGACGTCCGACTGCTGCGTCTCGCGTTCGTTACCGGCGAAGAGCCTGCCGATGAGCGGCAGGTTGCTCAGCCCGGGCACGCCTTTCATCACGCTGCGTTCGTTGTCGCGAATCAGGCCCGCGAGCAGGTTCGTCTCGCCGTCGTGCAGCCTGATCGTCGTGGCGATCGATCGCGTGTTGAACGTCGGCAGGCCCGAATAGCCCGTACCTGCGACGCTGCTCACCTCGATCTTCACTGCCAGGCTCACGTCCGCGTCGTGATGCGCGCGCGGCGTGATGTCGATGTTCACGCCGACATTCCGATACTGGAATGACGTGATGGGCTGCTGGTTGATGCCACCGCTCGCGATCGGCGCGAACGTGACCTGCGGCACGGGGACCTCTTCACCGAACCTGGCCTGCGCGGGCAGGCCATCCGACGTGCGCAACTGCGGATTGGCGAGCACGCGCGTGTCGCTGTCCTGCTTGAGGAGCCTGTAGTACAGGCCGGGCAGGCTGGTGAAGAAGACGTCGCCGCGTCCGAGGTTCGCGAGCTGATCGAGGCTCAGTCCGCCGTCGCGGTTGACGTCCACCTGGCCGGCGATGCCGACGTCGTTGCCCGGCGAGAGGAGTTGCAGGCCGTACTGCCTGAAGCGCGTGCGATCGATCTCCAGCAGTTCGACGTCGATCACGATCTCCGGCCGTGCCTTGTCGATCGCGGCGATGAGCCGCGCCGCCGCCTCGACGCGCTCGGGGGAGTCCTTGATCGAGATCGCATTGGTCGCGGTGATCGGCGACAGGCGCCGCGCGTCGACGACGACGCGCAGGAGATCGAGGGTCTCCTTGATGTCGGCGTTGCTCAGATAGAACGTACGAATGACATCTTCCTCGTACTCACGCCGCTTGGCGGCGGTGTCGGGGACGACGGCGACCGTACGGTCCGCCGTGGTTCGCCAGAACGACGCCGTCGCACGCGTCACGGCATCGAGGGCCGCCGGCAGCGTGGCGCCGCGCAGGTCGATCGAGACGGGCACGCTGCGATAGTCGGGATCCAGGACGAGGCTGACGTCGGCAAAGCGCGCGATCGACGTGAGCACGTCGCGGCTGGCGGCGCTGCGGAACACGAGCGAATCGGGAAGCGTGACGTCGGGCAGCGTCCGCCCCACGGGAGCGAGCGTGCGCGCGCGAGAAATCAGGGACTCGAGGCGCGTGCCGCTCTCGCCGCCGACGGCCACCTTCGTCCGGAGGATGTGGCGGGTCTCGTTGACGGCAACTGCTGCATCGCCGTTCTCGGGGTGCAGTTCCAGGGCGATCCGGAATTCGACGAGTGCCTCGTCATGCCTGCCGGTGCCGGAGAGCCGGCGGCCCTTCGCGAGGTGCTGCGCGGCGGCGCGCACTTTCGCGCGCGTGAGGACGGCGGCGATCTCCGCGTCGTCGGGGCGCAACACCAGCGCCTGCGCGTAGGCAACGATGGCCTTGTCGTAGTCGTGGCGCTGCTCGGCGAGTTGTCCGACGCGATACGGACCAGGCGCCGTCGCGCACGACGCCAGCGTGCAGGCCAGTGCCGCGACCGCGACGAACGCGAGACGCGTGCGGCGCTCCATCACGTCAGTCCTGCGAGACGACATCGACGCCCCTGGGCATGGAGAACACGAATCGGCTGTCGGGCACGCCGACATTCTCGCGCAGATTCGTGAACGTGAACGTGGACGTCCCGCCCTGGCCATCCACGACCACCAGTTGACGCCACGCGAGCGTGCTCGCGTCGACCACCAGCGTGAGCGTCTCGTACTCCTGTTCCTTGCGCACGGGGCGCAGTTCGAGCGCCCGCGTCCCGGACGAGCCTTGTGGTGCCGGTACTTCCTTGACCGTGAAGTCGCGCAGCAGGTCGCCGCGGCCGGCCAGGAAGACAATCGGCGTGGGGACGCGGCCGGCCTCGGGCATCGCGCTGACGCGCACCTGCCTGTCGGCGGGCACGTAGAAGTAGATCCGTGTGCCGTCGGAGATGAACAGCTTCTTCTCCGGCGACTCGTAGTCCCAGCGCATGCGACCCGGCTTGCGAATGGCGACGGTGCCCTTCTCGACGGTGCGTCGCTTCAGCACACCTCCGACGTAGGCCTGCTCGAACGACGCCGTGAAGTCGCGCACCTGCTGGTAGTGTGCCTGGACGGCCTTGGCGAGGCTCTCGGTTTCCACCTGCGCGTGAGCATGTGACGCCGGCAGCGACACGGCGACGAGCGCGAGGCAGGCCGGCAGCAGCGAACGTCGAGTCATTGCGTGTCTCCGACTGCAGGCAGTCATTCGGACCTGGGCAGGCCCGGCCCTCCGGGCCCGACCATCCCGGTGCTGGCGACGACGCCGGCACGTTTGGCGGCGACGAAGGCGCGGATGTCGTCGATCCCGCGTGTGTTCAGGACGCGATCCTTCGTGAGCGCCGCGCGCCGCGCCAGCCCGACACCGAAACGCATCTGGCGCCCGAGGCGATCGGCCATGTGG
Organism: Acidobacteriota bacterium; assembly: GCA_020845575.1. Lineage (NCBI taxonomy): Bacteria > Pseudomonadati > Acidobacteriota > Acidobacteriota bacterium. The sequence continues at coordinate 40,326 of JADLFL010000030.1, forward strand.
CAGTCGCTGTCGATGACGAGCGTCGCGCCGATGGTGCCCGCCAGTTCCGCGAGCGGTGCGTCGAGGTCCATGTGCCCGGGCGCGCCGTCGATCTCGACCGCCGTCCCCGTGCGAGCGGCCTCTTCGAACAGACGCGCGAAGGGCAGGGCGTAGCCGGGCTGCCGGCCGGGCGATCTGTTGGCGGGGTGCGTGATCACGTTGACGAGCGGATGGCGCAGGACGCGCTCGTAACGCTGCATGATGCGCGCGGGCGAGTGGCCGTGGCTCTCGTGCATCGATGCCAGCACGATGTCGAGCCGTTCGAGCAGCGAGTCCGGCACGTCGAGCGACCCGTCCTCGAGGATGTCGCACTCGATGCCCTGGAGGATCGTGATGTCAGGCGCCAGGGCGCGGACGGCGGCGATCTCCTCGGCCTGCGCCGCGATGCGCTCGAGCGTCAACACCCGTGCGGCCCTCGCCGTTGGCGAATGATCGGTGATCGCCATGTAGCGGTAGCCGAGCGCGCGCGCGGCGTGCACCATGCCGGCGACGCTGTCGCGACCGTCGCTGTACACGGTGTGCATGTGCAGGTCCCCCTGGATGTCGCTGACCTCGACCAGTTGCGGCAACTCGCCACGCACTGCCGCGTCGAGCACGCCGGGACGCGCGCGGAGTTCCACGGGGATGAGCGGGAGGTCGAGTCGTGCGTACAGGGTGGCCTCGTCAGCCAGCGGGATCGGGGTCTCGCGGTACCGCAGCGCGTCGCGCGTGAGCGTGAGGTGCCGCTCCGCCGCGTGCGCCCGCAGCGCGCGGACGTGCGCGCGTGGACCGGTGTACCAGGTGAGGCTCGTCGCTGCCGCGTCGGGCGTCACCGCGTGGACGACGATCGGCTCCGGATCGGCACCGATGGCGAGCGATCGCTGGCCTGCGGCGATGAGGACGTCGCGTGGCAGGGCACCCGCCGCGCGGCGAATCCAGGCATCAGGGTCGCCGGTGACGGCGAGCATCGCCACATCGGGGCTCACGGGATCGGTGCGGCGCAGGCCGCCGACCTGGTGCCACGCGTCTGGGGCGCCAGCGGCTGCCGACAACTCACGCCGCGCCTGCTTGGCCTGCATCCACGCCCGCCCCAGCGGGACGAGCGCATCGTCGGGTGAATCGGGAACCAGGGTGTCGACGAGATCCGGCGGGAGCAGGCGTTCGAGGTCGGCGTCGAGCAGCAGGTCCTCGTCGGCGATGCGATGCCGCAGAGGATGCTGACCGTCGCGGATGAGGGCGCGCCCCCCGGCGGGCAGCCGGCGCAGGAAGTGCGCAACCTCGTCGTGGTCGGCGCGCCGCAGGCGGTCGAGCAGTTCGACGTCGCGCGCGGTGATGAACCCCTGGCCTTCGAGCGCACGACGGACGAGGCTCCACGGCGTTCGCGGTTGATGGTCGAGCACGCGACGGATTGACGTCGATACCTGCGCGAGGTGCAGCGCCTCGGAGGCACGCCCCACCGCCCGCGCGAGCCCAGCCATGTGGTCCAGCGTGTCGGCAACGACGAGAGGCGAGCGACGACGGAGGTAGAACAGAACCTCCATTATGTCAGGACGGAGGCAGGCCGTAGGGGCGACAAGGGCAAGGCGCGGGTGTGCTACACTGCCTGTTCGTTCATGGGCTGCCAGGCGCGGCTGATGGACGGGTGCTTCGGTCCGTGAGGGCCAACGCCACGAGTGGGCGGCTAGCTCAGCTGGGAGAGCGCCGCGTTCGCAACGCGGAGGTCGGGAGTTCGAGCCTCCTGCCGTCCACCACACACCCCACACGCCGAACCGGGATCCGCAGGCCCGAGGCCACCTCGCCTCCGGGCCTTTGTCGTTCGAAGGGGCCTTGACGGCAAGACAGGTCTGACCAGCGGCGAGTTTGCTTTATACTTCATCAGTTCGACCCGTGCGCGAGTGCGGCACATCCTGTCTTCCCCAGAGGATTGAAGTCTTCGTATGAGCAAGGTCCGTCGGATTGGTGTACTCACCGGTGGCGGCGATGCCCCCGGCCTGAACGCGGTCATCCGCGCCGTGGTCAAAGCGTCCTACAACCACGGGATCGAGTGCCTCGGCCTCGAGAACAGCTTCGACGGACTCCTCGAGACGAACCGTCACGCCGTGCTCACCCCGCGCGACGTCACGGGCATCCTGCGCCTCGGAGGCACGATCCTCGGCACCGTCAATCGCGGGAACCCGTTCCTCAAGCCGATCGAGACCTCCGATGGGCCGCGCGACTACGCCGATCGCTGCATGGAGATGTTCTACAAGCTGCAGATCGACGGCATCGTCGTCATCGGCGGTGACGGAACGCTCTCGATCGCGCACGAGTTCAGCAAGAAGGGGATGCCGATCATCGGCGTGCCCAAGACGATCGACAACGACATCGTCGGGACCACGAACTGCTTCGGGTTCGATACGGCGGTGACCTTCGCCACCGACGCGATCGATCGACTGCACACTACGGCACAGGCCCACCAGCGCGTGATGGTGGTGGAGGTGATGGGGCGGTACGCCGGCTGGATCGCGCTCTACTCGGGCGTGGCCGGCGGGGCCGACGTCATCATGATCCCGGAGATCCCGTACGACATCGACCGCATCGCGGAGCGCATCAAGCAGCGGGACGCGTATGGCGCGAAGTTCAGCATCGTGGTCGTGGCTGAAGGCGCCGTGCCCAAGGGCGGGAAGGTGTCGCTCGTGAAGGCGGCCGACGGCGGTTACGTCGAGCGCCTCGGTGGCGTGGGACACCGCGTGGCGGCCGAGTTGGAGAAACTCACGGGCAAGGAGACGCGTACCGTGGTGCTCGGCCACCTGCAGCGCGGGGGGTCGCCCACGAGCTTCGACCGCATGCTGGCCACGCGCTTCGGTGCGATGGCTGTCGAACTGCTCGTCAAGGGACAGAGCGATCGTATGGTCGCGTTCCATCCTCCGGAAATCGGCTCCGTGCCGCTCGCCGACGTGGGTGGCAAGATGCGCCTCGTGCCGGCCGACGGCGATGTCGTTCGCACCGCCAAGTCGCTCGGCATCACCTTCGGCGACGAGTAACACCCGGACGAGCCAGGCCCCTGTCGTCCTCTTTTGTCCCTCCTGTTCAAGCTGAACCGTAAGCGCACTCTTGCAGATGGGTCCGTGTGAGCGTAGGCTGCTGCGCACACGCGATGCCCGTTGGGTGCGCTGACGCCGATTCGCGGTGCCGCGCGCTGAACCCTGGGTGATCTCGTCGCTCGCGACGAGACTGCCTGCGCGGGTGGTTCGCGGAGGGTCGACCATGTTCCTCCATCGTCGCCGCTTCCTCCGGTCCGGGCCTGTCGCCGGATTGCCTGGCCTTGTGGGGCATCCCGTCCTGGGGCAAGGGGTCGCCAGACCTCCAGAGAACTTCCGCACGCTCGGCGCGCCTGTGGTGCAGGCCCCGACGGGCACGTCCGCCGCTGTCGCATGGGCCGTCAACGACACCAGCACGGGCTGGATCGAATACGGTGAAACCGAGGAACTGGGCCAGGTCGCGTTCGGGACCAACGAGGGCCTGCAGCCGCTCGACGCCTTCGTCCACAAGGTCCGGATCGAGGGGCTGCAACCCGGCACGAAGTACTTCTACCGCACCGTGAGCGTGCCCATCGCGTTCATGGGACCGTACGACATCCGGCGCGGACGGCCGTTCGAGAGCGCGACGCATCACGAACTCGCCGTGACCATGCGGAAACTCGACGGCACCACCATCGGTACGTACACCTACGGACGTCGGGCGTCCTGACGTCTCGTTACAGGAGGACCCTCCCCCATGAACATGAATTCATGTCCTCATTTCGAACGAACCCGCTTGGCCAGACTCATGACGGCCCTGGCGTTGTGTGGCAGCCTTGCCGTCCTGCCACGTGCGGCTGGTGCGCAGACGCTCTACGGGAGCGTCGTCGGCACCGTCGTCGATGAATCGCAGAGCCACGTGCCCGGCGTGTCGATCACCGTCAAGAGCGCGGCGACGGGACTCACGCTCACGACGGTCTCGGGCGACACGGGCACGTACACGGTTGCCAACGTGCTGCCAGGGACGTACGACATCGTCGCGTCGCTCCAGGGCTTCCGCGAGATCACGCGTACGGGCGTCCCCGTCACGGCGGGCACCGTCGTGCGTGTCGACGTCGTGCTGCTCGTCGGCGATCTCACCGAGTCGGTGACGGTTGCGGCAGACGCGGCCGTGCTGCAGACAGACAAGTCGGATACGCGCGTCGAGCTCCGCTCGCGCGACATCGTCGACATGCCGCTGCCGGCGTATCGCAACTTCCAGAGCCTGATGAACCTCGTGCCAGGCGCCACGCCGCCTGTCGGTGCCAACACGAACGACACGCCGGGCAAGTCGCTGCGCTCGGTGGTCAACGGCACCAACTCCAACAACAACGGCACGAAGCTCGATGGCCAGGTGAACATGAACGTCTGGCTCACGCATCACCTCGGATACGTGCCACCCGCCGAGACGATCGACACCGTGGCGATCTCGACCAGCAGCTTCGACGCCGATCAGGGCATGGCCGGCGGCGCGGCCGTCACGGTGGTGACCAAGTCGGGCACCAACGACCTGAAGGGATCCGCGTTCGGCTTCCACGGGTACGACGGGCTGAACGCGCGGCCGTACTTCGCGCCGTCCAAGCCGGACATGTCGCGGACGATCGTCGGCGGCACGCTCGGCGGCCCCGTGCGCAAGAACAAGCTGTTCTACTTCGCGTCGTGGGAGGGCATGTTCGAGCGCGAGACCACGTTCTCGTTCTTCAACGTCCCGACAGAGAGGATGCGCGCCGGCGATTTCGGCGAGGTGAGCAACGTCATCTACGACCCCGCGACGGGTGCGGCCAACGGTGCCAACCGTCAGGCGTTTGCCAACAACGTCATTCCCGCGAATCGACTCAGCCAGTCCGCGCTGCGCCTGCAGGAGTACTACCCACGTCCCAACCTGCCTGGCCTCGCGCGCAACTACGTGCAGGATTTCGAGGCGAACCTCGATCGCAACAACTACGACGTCAAGTTGAACTGGAACCGGTCGGCGGCCCATCAGGTGTGGGGCAAGGTGAGCGTCATGGACGCGCTCAGCCAGAACCTCGCGCGGTTCGGGTTCGAGGGCAAGGGGCGCGGAAACACCACCTCGGTGCTGACGTCGCTCGGCCAGACGTACACGCTCACACCGACCACCATCCTCGACGGCACGATCGGCTTCAACACGTACAAGCAGGACTTCAGGCCACCCGACTACGGCGTCAACTATGGCCTCGACGAACTGGGCATTCCCGGGACCAACGGCCCCGACGAGCGCCAGAGCGGATTCCCCTGGTTCGCGACGGGACTCTCGACGATCGGCGAGAGCCGTTCGTGGTATCCGATGAAGCGCGACGACGGCAGCTTCTCGATGTCGGGCAACCTGACGATGCTGCGTGGACGGCACGAACTGCGGTTCGGCGGAGAAGCGGCACGCCTGTGGCTCAATCACTGGCAGCCTGAAGTGGGTGCCGGGCCGCGCGGGGGCATCACGTTCGGCGGCGGACCAACGGCGCTGCGGGGCGGTGCGGCACCGAACCTGTACAACCAGTACGCGGCGTTCCTGCTCGGCCTTCCCACGGTGGTTGGCAAGAGCATCCAGAACGAGCTGATGACCGCGCGCGAGTGGCAGTTCGGACTGTACGTGCGCGACCGCTGGCAGGTGAACTCGAAGGTCACCATCAACGCGGGCATTCGCTGGGAGTACTACCCGCTGATGATGCGCGACGGACGCGGCATCGAACTGCTCGACCTCAACACGATGGAAGTCCTCCTCGGTGGCGTGGGCGGCAACGCCGACGACCTCGGGATCAAGGTCAGCAAGGGACTCTTCGCGCCGCGCGTCGGCGTGGCCTGGCGTGTCGACGATGACACGGTGTTCCGCACGGGCTTCGGCGTGACGTACAACCCGCAGCCGTTCGCGCGGCCGTTCCGTGGTTTCTATCCGCTCACCATCGCGGCCGACTACGCGACCCTCGACAACTTCGTGCCCTACGGCCGGCTCGAGAACGGCATCCCCGAGATTCCGATTCCCGACACGTCGAGCGGCCGCACGCCGCTGCCCTCCAATGTGCTGATGCGGTCGCCAGACCCGAACAACATCGATCGCGGCTACGTGCAGTCGTGGAACGTGACGGTCGAGCGCCGCCTGCCGCTCGACATCTCGCTGAGCACCGCGTACGTCGGCACGCGCACCGACCGCGGCTTCGCCTACCAGGACATCAACGCCGGTGAACCCGGACGCGGCGCGGCGGGCCGGCCGTACTTCGCGCAGTTCGGCCACCAGGCGTCGATCCAGTGGTTCGGCGGCATCACGCGCTCCAACTACCACTCGCTCCAGCTCGCGGTGAACCGTCCGTTCAAGAACGGGCTGCTCCTGAAGGGCGCGTACACGTTCGCCAAGGCCATGAACATGACCGATGACGATGGGTGGGCGGGCCTGTCGTGGAACACGGCCTATACGTTCGAGCGCAATTACGCGCGGGCGGGCTTCGACAGGCCGCACGTGTTCCAGATGGGCTTCGTGTACGAGCTGCCGTTCGGCCGCGAGCGCTCGGGCGTGCTGGCGTCGATCATCCGCAACTGGCAGGTCAACGGCATCTTCGCGCGGTACTCGGGCACGCCGTTCACCGTCACGACGTCGGCCACGTCGCTCAACGCGCCTGGCAACACGCAGACGGCCGACATCGTGGGGGAGATTCGCAAGGTGGGCGACATCGGCCCCGGCGTGAACTACTACGATCCGTCGGCGTGGGCGACGGTAACCGAAGCGCGCTACGGCACCACCGGCCGCAACAGCGTGCGCGGCCCGCGCGCGACGCGTCTCGACCTGTCGGTGTTCCGCGGCTTCCAGGTCGGCCGCCGGCGTCTGGAGGCCCGCGTCGAGGCGTTCAACCTCACGAACACACCGCAGTTCAACAACCCGGCTGCCAACGTCACGGGCGCCAACTTCATGCAGATCACGTCGGCGACAGGCGAACGCAACGTCCGCGTCGGCTTACGCTTCGCATTCTGATGTCGATGTAGGGCCGGGCTCGGAGAGCCGGCCCTACCCACTACGGCGGCAGGTAGGGTCGGCCTTCCGGGCCCGACCCACCCTTCACCCGCGCCAGGGGCTGAAGCCCCTGGCCTCCATCCGATGGTTTGGACCCTTTCCGGAATGGAGCGAGGAGGCCCCGGTCGCCTGGTCCCGCGTTCTTGGTAAATGGAGCGAAGGGGCTTCAGCCCCTTCGTCAGCCTGCGACGACGTGGCGCTGTAGAATTCCGGGGATTGTCTGTCTTCAGAACCAGAACCTGCGTGTTCCTTGCGATCGCGAGCGGCGTGAGCCTTGGTCTCGCACTGGCGCAGACCGTGCAGCCGGGGTTCAGGACGACAACGCTGGCCACCGAGATCGAGGTGGCGGTCTCCGATGCGACGGGCGCCGCGCCGCGCGATCTGACAAGCGCGGACTTCGTTGTCGAAGAAGACGGCGTGCGTCAGCGCATCCTCCACGTCGAGTTCCTGGGCGGGGAGGCGCTGATGGCACCCTCCGCAGTCGCGCCTGCGGACGCCGGTGTGGTCGTGCGGACCAATCGCGACATGCGGACGTCGCGGGCGTGGGTACTGCTCGTCGATGACCTGCGCGTGACCGGCGTTCTCAGAGACGGCGTGAAGGCGGCGCTGCGTGCCGTGGTCGACGGCATTCCCGACGGCACCTGGATCGCTCTCGTCCCGACGAGCGGCGACAGGCGTGTGGCGCACGAGTTCACCACCGACCGTCGCGCGCTGCTCGAACGGATCGAGCGATTGCGCTTCATGCAGCCGATCCGCGAGGCTCCGGGGCTCGATGTGAGGACCGACGATCCACGACCGGGCGGTGATGGGACTCCCACGTTCCAGGCGGGACCCGACCTGCGCGAGCAGTCGGCGATCGACCACCTGCTCTCGAGTCTCGGCAATATCGGCCTGATGCTCGGTCGTGCCGGGGCACGACACGCCACGATCGTGCTCGTGAGCGCGGGACTTCCACTCGCTGTCGACAAGGAGGCGATTCGTGCGCGCTCCGCGTCTGGCGGTGGCGGGGCAGACAAAACACTGCAACGGATAGCGGAGATTGTCGAGGCGATCGACAAGGTGCGGCGCGGCGGCGCGACGATCCACGTCATGGATCCGACGGCCTTCGACGCGGGACACCTCGCGCGCGTCGCGCGCATCGAACGCGGCTTTCGCGGGCGGTCGGACACCATGGCTACGTCGGACGATCCCCACGCCGCGGCACGCGTTGCCGCCGAGCGCACGGGCGGCGTGTACGTGCGCGCGCCGGGCTCCGGTGACGCCGCAGCGGCGGTGCTTGCCGCCACGCGTGATGTCTACCGCGTGAGCTACATGCCCGCGGACGATGCACGCGACGAACGATTGCGTGAGGTGCGGGTAGAGGTTCTGCGTCCGGGGCTCACCGTGCGTGCGCGGACGGCGTACGCCCGCGTGACCGATCGGACCTTCGAAGCGCAGCGTGCGACAAAGCCGCTGGGTGCGGCAGTGGCGAGCGCGCTGCCGAACGATGCGCTCGGCCTGCGCGTGAGCGCGCAGGCGAGTCGTTCAGCCACCGGCCGTCCTTCGATGACGGTCGTTGTCACGCTGCTCGACGCTCCGGACCACGGCGATCCCCCGACGGATACCGTGGAAGTGCTCGCGCTGGCCATCGATCGACGGGGACGGACGGCGGGGAAGGCCGGCGGCCGGTTCGATGTGCGTGAGAGTGAGGGTTCCCTGACGGCACCACCGCTGCGGCTCGAGAACCTTTCATCAGGACGCTACCAGTTGCGCATCGCGGCGCGGAGCCTCGGCCTCGACCGCGTGGGAAGCGTGTTCCTCGACGTTGATGTCCCCTAGCTGAGCGGGTCGTCGAAGATGGTGCGGAGGGCTTCTCGATCGGTGGTGTGGCCGAGGGCGAGCATCAGTTTGATGCGCGCCTTCACGCCGCTCAGGCGACCCGCGAAGATGAGGCCGAGATCGCGCAGGCCGCGTCCGCCACCTTCATACCCGTAGCGCTCGCGCACGCTGCCCGCGCCGCAGCGCGACGTGAGGACGACGGGGAGGCCTGCGTGGACGGCCGCCGCCAGGTCGTCGAGCATCGCCGGCGGGACGTTGCCGCGCCCGAGCGCCTCGACGACGAGTCCCTTCGCGCCGCTCGCGATGGAGCAGCGCACGAACCGGCCGTCCATGCCGGCGGCCACCTTCACGAGATCGACGTCGGGCTCGACACGCCGCACGCGCAGCAGGCCATCGGCCTCCGCGTCGTACCACGCTGTCTCGCGTGGACTCGATCGCAGATACCGCACCACACCCGCGTCGACCACACCGACAGGTCCGAACTCGCGCGACTGGAACGACGCGGCAGCCTCTGTATGGACCTTCTCGACTTCGCGGGCCGACAGGATCTGCTCGTTCATCGCCACCATCACGCCGCGCGCGCGCGACGCCGGTGCGCTGGCCACCTGCACGGCATGCACGAGGTTCGCCGGTCCATCCCAGCTCGGCTCGGACATCGTCCTGATCGCGCCGACGAGGACGACGGGCTTGTCGGTGCGGAGGGCGATGTCGAGGAAGTACGCCGTCTCTTCGAGCGTGTCGGTGCCGTGCGTGATGACGACACCTTCGACGTCGGGCCGTTCGAGCCACGCCGCCACGCGTCTCGCGAGGCGCCACATGTGTTCCGGCGTGACATGCGGACCGGGGAGTTGCGAGACGTCCTCGAGCTCCACGTCGGCGATGGCCGCAAGCTGCGGCACGTGCGCGAGGATGTCGTCGCCGCGCATGGCGGGTACCGCCGATCCCGATCGCGCGTCGATGCGCATCGAGATCGTCCCGCCCGTGAAGAGGATGGCGACCGTGGGCGTCACACCGTGAGGAGTTCCAGGTCCTTCTGCTTCTGCAGCGTGTCGATCTGCCCCACGTGCTGATCGGTGAGCTTCTGCACCTCGTCGAGGCCGCGCCGCTCATCGTCTTCCGAGATCGCGTGGTCCTTGAGCAGGCGCTTCATGCGATCGTTGGCGTCGCGACGTACCTGCCGCACGCCGTTGCGCGCTTCCTCGGACAGCTTGTGGACGACCTTGGTCAGTTCCTTCCGGCGCTCTTCGGTGAGCGCGGGCAGGGGAATGCGGACCAGCTTGCCGTCGTTGGCGGGATTGAGCCCGAGATTGGCGGCGCGGATGGCCTTCTCGATCGCGCCCATCAACTGCGGGTCGAACGGCTGCGCGACGATCATCGTCGACTCGGGGACCGAGAGCTGCGCCACCTGGTTGAGCGGCATCGACGAGCCATAGGCCTCGACGTGCACGCCATCGAGGAGGGCCGTCGACGCGCGGCCGGTGCGCACGCCCGCCATTTCGCGCTTGAGGTGATCGACGGCACCACCCATCCGCTTGCGTGATTCGTCGAACAGCGATTTCAGATCCGGGACATCCATCGTCGTGTCTTCCTGCTCCGTTGATCAGGCGGTAACCAGCGAACCCACCGGCTCGCCCATGATCGCGCGGCGCATGTGGCCTGGCGCGTTGAGGTCGAGCACCACGATGGGCATCTTGTTGTCCATGCAGAGCGAGATCGCCGTCGCGTCCATCACCTGCAGGCCCTGTTCGAGCACCTGGAGGTAGGTGATGCGGTCGTATCGCGTTGCGGTGGGATCCTTCTTCGGGTCGGCGCTGTAGATGCCGTCGACCTTGGTGGCCTTCATGATGACGTCGGCCTTGATCTCCATCGCGCGGAGCGCGGCGGCCGTGTCCGTCGTGAAGTAGGGGTTGCCCGTGCCGGCGGCGAAGACGACCACGCGGCCCTTCTCGAGGTGCCTGATCGCGCGGCGCCTGATGAAGGGCTCCGCCACGGCACGCATCTCGATGGCGGTGAGCACGCGCGTGGGCGTGCCGTTGTGCTCGAGCCCGTCCTGCAGCGCCAGCCCGTTCATCACCGTGGCGAGCATGCCCATGTAGTCGGCTGTCGCGCGGTCCATGCCGCGTGCGCTCGCGGCCATGCCGCGGAAGATGTTGCCGCCGCCGATCACGATGCCGACCTGCACGCCGAGCGCGCGTATCTCGGCGATTTCCTCGGCGATCCGCGTGACAACCGCGGGATCGACGCCATAACCCTGGTCGCCCATCAGGGCTTCGCCGGACAACTTGAGGAGTACGCGGGTGTACAGGGGAGCGGACGACATGCCGGGCGAGATTATACCTTCGCGGATGCGACACGGGCGGCAGCGGAGAGGCTCCCGCTGCCGCCCGGAGGACATTGCAATGACGAATGACGAATGACGAATGGCAACAGGCCTGCCGCGCCGTAGCGCCGCAAGCGCGAAGGCGGTCAGCTCTGGTTGGCTTCGCCGACCTTGAAGCGCACGAAGCCCGTAATCGCGAGCGGCGCGCCCACGGCCTTCGACACCGCGTCGAGCGCCTGCGAGACCTTCACCTTCGGATCGCGGATGGTCGGCTGATCGACCAGACACACCTGCTCGTAGAACGCGCCGAGCTTGCCTTCGATGATCTTCTCGACCACGTTGGCGGGCTTGCCGGAGTCGGCCATCTGCGCGCGGTAGATCTCCTTCTCCTTCGCAACAGCATCGGCCGGCACTTCCGCGCGGGTGGTGTACTGCGGCGCCGCCGCGGCCACGTGCATCGCCAGCTCGTTGACGAAGCTCCTGAACGCATCGTTGTCGGCCGCACCGGCCTTCGCGCCGTCGATCTGCACGAGCACGCCGATCTTGCCGCCCATGTGGCTGTAGCTGCCCACGTAGTCGGCAGACACGCGCGCGGTCCGCGGCACGCCCATGTTCTCGCCGACCTTGGCGATCTCGGCGGTGATGCGCGATCCGATCGGGCCATCGGCCGCCACCAGCGCATCGTGCGACAGGTCGCTCGTGAACACGGTGTTGGTGATCTCGGCGACGAGCGCCTTGAAGCCGTCGTTGCGCGCCACGAAGTCGGTCTCGCAGTTGACCTCGGCGAGCACGCCGCGTGTGCGGTCGTCGCTCACCTCGATCCCGACGATGCCCTCCGAGGCTACGCGCCCGGCGCGCTTGGCGGCCTGGGCGAGGCCGCGCTTGCGGAGGTACTCGATGGCCGCGTCCACGTCGCCGTTGGACTCGGTCAGTGCGGTCTTGCATTCCATCATGCCCGCGCCGGTACGCTCGCGCAGGGCCTTGACCATCTCAGCTGTGATTGCCATGACGTTTGGATCCAGAGAATGAGACACAGGGGAGGGCGCCCGGGCCGGACGCCGATGAATGGACACAGAAAACGCCGGCCGGAGGGAAGCTCGGGCCGGCGTCTGGAACGCTCCGCGGCGAACGGCCTCGATTAGACCGAGGCCGGTGCAGCGGGTGTCGCGGGTTCCGTCTTCGGCGCGGCGGCGCGGGCGACGGACGGACGCTGCTGGGCGCGCAGCGGTTCACCACCGGACTTGGCCACCGCTTCACCATCGGGTCCGACGGCGACGGCCGATTCGACCTGCGCCGACTCACGCACGCCACGACCGGCGAGCACGGCGTCGGCGATGCGCGAGGCGAACAACCGGATCGCCCGCAGCGCGTCGTCGTTGCCGGGGATGGCGAAGTTCACCTGGTCGGGATCGCAGTTGGTGTCGACGATACCGATGACGGGGATTCGCAGCTTGCGGGCTTCGTCCACGGCGATCTGCTCGTGCCGCGTGTCGACGATGAACACCGCGTCGGGCAGGCGATCCATGTGACGGATGCCGTCGAGATTCTTCTGGAGCTTGCGCTTCTCCTTCTCGAGCCGCGCGATCTCCTTCTTCGAGAGCATGTCGTACCGGCCGTCGGTCTCCATGGCCTCGAGATCGCGCAGACGGGCGAGACTGCGCTGAATCGTCGTGAAGTTGGTGAGCAGCCCACCCAGCCAGCGCTGGTTGACGTGGAACATGCCGCAGCGGGCGGCTTCCTCCGCAATCGCGTCCTGCGCCTGCCGCTTGGTGCCGACGAACAGCAGCGTCCGGCCCTCGGCGGCCAACTGCATCACGAACTGCTCGGCATCGCGGAACAGGCGCGCGGTCTTGCCGAGGTCGATGATGTAGATGCCATTGCGCTCGCCGAATATGTAGGGCTTCATCTTCGGATTCCAGCGCTTGGTTTGGTGGCCGAAGTGTACGCCGGCCTCCAGCAGGTCTTTGACAGCGATCGGGGTCAAGCTTCCTCCAACACGAGACACACAAGGCCGGGCCACGCCGGCCGGACAGCAGGGTTAACGCTTGCTGAACTGGAAGCGCTTGCGGGCGCCCGCCAGGCCGTACTTCTTCCGTTCCTTGGCGCGCTGATCGCGCGTCAGCAGCCCGGCCTTCTTCAGGCGGCCACGCAGTTCGCCGCTGTAGAGGCACAGCGCGCGGGCGATGCCGAGGCGCAGCGCGCCGGCCATCCCGGAGATGCCGCCGCCGGCGGTCGTGGCCACCACGTCGAACTTGTCGAGCGTCTCGGTGAGCACGAGCGGGGAGCGGACCTGCAGACGGAGCGACTCGGTGTTGACCGCGTCGGCAATCGGCTTGTGATTGATGGTGATCTGGCCGGTGCCAGGGCGCAGGAACACCCGAGCCGTCGAAGACTTGCGACGCCCGGTGCCGTAGTACTGGATGACTGACACGTTTACTGGACCTCGAGGGACTGGGGCTGCTGCGCCGCGTGCGGATGATCGGCGCGCTCGTACACATTGAGCTTCCGGTACATCTGGTCGCCCATCTTCGTCTTCGGGAGCATGCCGCGGATGGCTTCCTCCATCAGACGGGCCGGACGGCGCTTCCGCAGGTCCTTGGCGCGCTCCTCGCGCAGCCCGCCTTCGAAACCGCTGTGATACCGGTACATCTTCTGTTCTTCCTTCTGCCCGGTCAGCACGGCCTGACCCGCATTCACCACCACGACGTGATCGCCGCAGTCGATATAGGGGGTGTACGTCGGCTTGTGCTTGCCCTGCAGGACCTTGGCGGCCAGGCTGGCCACCCGCCCGAGCGACTGGCCCGCCGCATCGATGACGTGCCACCGTCGCTCGATGGACTTGGCGCTCGGAATGAACGTGCTCATGATGACCCTTTGACTCCTTGCTGACACACAGCAAAAGGAAATGATAGTTGGCGCCGACGCTACATGTCAAGCGCCGCCCGCCTGCGATGAGTCCGGTGCCCGCTGACCGGTGCCCGGTGCCCGGCAATGACCGTGCCGGCCATCCGACCCCCCTGTCACAATTCTGCCAGCGTACCGACGAGGTCCGATAGCAGATATCGCACACGCGACCCCATTCCTCGCTCATTTGATTGCAAATCTGGTTGGCACCGCCCTTGCCTATAGCTGGTGCGGTTACGAACCTGCGTGCTCGGCAGTTGGGCCGGGCCCTGGGACGTCCCCAGTGAGTGAGGTCGACGTGCTGTTCCGCAAGCAGAAGCCAGTCGTCGGACTGGACATCGGATCGAGCGCCATCAAGGCTGTCGAACTGAAAGCCTCCGGCAAGGGCTGGAAGGTGGTCGCGTTCGGCATCGAGCCGCTCCCGTCCGACGCCATCGTCGACGGGGCCATCATCGACGGGACCGCCGTGGCCGAGGCCATTCGGCGTCTCTTCGAGCGGCTCGGCATCAAGAACCGCGACGTGGCCGCCTCGCTGTCGGGCAACGCCGTGATCGTCAAGAAGATCACGCTGCCGGCCATGACCGACTCCGAACTGGCGACGTCGATCACCTGGGAAGCCGAACAATACATCCCGTTCGACATCCAGGACGTCAACCTCGACTACCAGATCCTGACGCGGCCGCCCAAGGGCGCCGCCGCGGGGGCCACGATGGACGTGCTCCTGGTGGCGGCCAAGAAGGAGACGATCGCCGACTACACGGGCGTCATCGCCCAGGCCGGCCGCGTGCCCGCCATCGTCGACGTCGACGCCTTCGCGCTCCAGAACGCCTACGAAGCCAACTACGGGGCCCGCGATGCCATCGTCGCGCTCCTGAACATCGGGGCGAGCGCCATCAACATCAACATCGTGCGCGGCGACCAGTCGCTGTTCACGCGCGACGTGCCGATCGGCGGCAACGCCTATACCGAGGCCCTCCAGAAGGACTTCCAGATCGCGCAGGAGAGCGCCGATCTGCTCAAGCGCGGCTATCCGGCCGACGGCCTCGACCCCACGCAGACGGGGCCGAGCCTCCAGATGGTCACCGAGGCCGTGCTCCTCGAAGTGCAGAAGACGCTCGACTTCTTCCGCGGCACCACCGGTGCGGATCACATCGACCTGCTGCTCGTCACGGGCGGCGGATCGCAGGTGAGTGGCCTGGTGGAGGCCCTCCACGACCGCCTCGGCTATCCCGTCGAAGTGCTCGACCCGTTCAAGACCGTCAGCTTCGACGCCGCGAAGTTCGGCGTGCCGGTGCTGACCGAAGCCGCCGCGGCGTCGACCGTCGCCGTCGGACTGGCCCTGCGCCGGATGGGGGACCGATGATTCGCGTCAACCTGCTCGCCTCCGAACAGCACGTCGCGAAAGCGCCGGCGTTCTCGGGGCTGAGCGCCAACAAGATCCACATCCTCGGCGCCCTCATCGTGCTCGCGGGCGCCGCGGCCACGGGCTACCGGCACTTCGATCTGCAGGCGCAGCAGCGTAACGCGGACCTCCAGCTCGAACAGGCGAGGGCCGAGGAGACGCGCCTCAAGTCCGTCAAGGAGGAGCGCGCCAAGCTCGAGGCGCAGGAAGCCCTGCTGCAGCAGCGCGTCGCACTCATCGAGCAGCTCCGCAAAGGGCAGCGCTCGCCGGTGCTCCTGCTCGACCAGGTCAGCCGCCAGTTGCCCGAGCGCCTGTGGCTCACGCAGATGCAGCAGGCCGGCGCCGACGTGACTCTCGAGGGACGCACGACCACGCTCACGGCGTTGTCGGACCTCATCGGCAACCTCGAGAACTCCGGGGCGTTCAACCGTCCTGTGGAAATCATCAACACCGAAGTCGAGAACGGGCGCGGGGAAGGCGACCTGATGAAGTTCACCGTCAAGGCTGCCTTCCCGATGGGCGCCATCGAGACGCCTGAGCCTGCCCCCGCCGCCCCTGCGGCGCGCGCGGCCCGTCGCTGAGGACCATGGCCATGGATCTCGGACTCAAGAAGCTGCCCTTGTGGGGCCAGGTGGCCCTGTACGTGGTGCTCGCGGCCGGTCTCTTCGGCGCGCACTACTACGTCTACGGCACGGACATGGCTGCCGCGGTGGCCAGGACACAAGCCGACGCTCAGAAGATCGAGGTGGAGAACGCGCGCGCGCGCATCGACGAGAAGCGACTGCCCGAGCTGCGGGCGGGCATCGCGGAGCAGACCGCGCGTCTCACGGCCCTGCGCAACGTGCTGCCCGAGCAGAAGGACGTGGGCGACCTGCTGCGCCGCATCCAGACGCTCGCCACGCAGTCGAGCCTCACCATCCGGGGCTTCAAGCCGCAGGCGGTGGCGCAGAAGGCGCAGCACGCCGAATGGCCGATCTCGCTGCAGCTCGAAGGCACGTACCACGACCTCGGCGCGTTCTTCGACAAGGTCAGCCGGATGCCGCGCATCATCAACATCTCGGGCATCCAGATCAAGGCGCACACCGCCAACGACCCTACGCCGGCCACCGTCGACGCGCAGTGCACCGTCACCACGTTCGTCCTCCAGGAGGCGCCCGCCGCGCCTGCCGCAGCCGGAAACAAGCGTCCCGGTGCCGCCGGTGCCCGTCCGCCGACGGCCGCTCGCTGAGGTGTCCGCCATGTCCATCACTCCCATCCGCCTCGTCCTGCTGGCGCTGGCCGTCGTCCTGCCGGTCACGGCGCCCGCCGCGACCAACGACAACGGCACCACACCCGCCACGCCACCGGGGGCGCGTGCGGCGGCAGCGGCGGCTGCCGCGCAGGCCGCCGTCGTGCCGGAAGACCGCGTCGGGTACGACCCGGCCGGACGCCGCGATCCGTTCGTGAGCCTGCTCTCGCGGGGTGACGCGCGTCTGCCGGCGGGCGACCGCACCGCGGGCACCAAAGGGCTGCTCATCAACGAGTTGGCCGTCCGCGGCGTGTTGCGCAGCGGCGGCGCGTTGCTTGCGATCGTCCAGGCGCCCGACAAGAAGAGTTACACCCTCCGCCCCGGCGATCCCCTCCTCGACGGTGCCGTCAAGGTGGTCGCCAAAGACGCCGTGATCTTCGTGCAGCGGGTGGACGACCCGTTGTCGCCCGTGAAGCAGCGTGAAATCCGCAAGACCCTGAGAACCCCCGAGGAGAACCGATGATGCGCCCGCGCACGCCGATCCTCGCCGTCCTCACCGCCGTTCTCGCCGTCAGTGCGTCCGTCGCGACGCTGGCGTCGAGCGTGGGGCGTGAGGCGCGCGAGATCCCGCAGCAGGTCCAGGATGGACAGCGCCTGGTCATCGACACGCCGTGGCGCGTGTCACCACCCCTGATGGCTCGCCTGGCCGCCCAGGCCACAGCCCCAGAATCGGAGGCCGCGCGCGCGCTGACGGCGCTCCGCACGGCGAGCGAGGACGGCGACGTTCTCATCACCGTGGAGGGCAACGGCAAGCTGACGGCATCGGCGGTGCAGATTCCCGACGCGTCACCCGCACGACTGGTGCTGGACTTTGCCGGGGTCACGCCGAAGGTCGCGGCTACCACCGCCGTCAACACCGGGCTGGTGCGCCGGGTACGCGTGGCGCGCCACAGCGTGACGCCGGTCGTCACGCGCCTGGTGGTGGATCTGAACGGCACCTTCCTCTACAAGGTGCGGCCCTCGTCGGATCAGCAGTCGCTGGTCATCACGATCGGCGATCCGAATCAGCGCGCGCGCCGTGACGATGAAGCGCAGAGCCGCGCGTTCGGCAAGGCAGCGGCGCCCACCGCCGTGGCGGCCAAGGCGCCGCCGTCTGGCCCCGAGGTCGTGCCCGCCTCCGCTCCCGCCGCGCCGCGTCCCGCGAGCCCTGCGCCACCGCGGACAGCTCGTCGCACCGCGGCGACACCGCCCGTACCCGCAGCGCCACCAGCCGCAGCGCCGCCCGTGCCGCAGACGGTGCAGCTGCCGGATGCCAAGGCGATGGCCGACGGCCGGTACACGGGTTTCCCCATCTCGCTCGACTTCGAGGGTGTGGATCTGCGCGCCGTCCTTCGCACGCTGGCGGAGGTGACGGGGCTCAACCTGGTGCTCGATCCGGGCGTCAAGGGCGTGGTCGACGTGGCGCTCAGGGACGTGCCGTGGGACCAGGCGCTCGAAATGATCCTCCGCGCCAACCAGCTCGCCTACAGCGTCGACGGCACCATCGTCAGGATCGCTCCGACGCAGACCTTCTCGAACGAGGCCGCCGAGCGTCGCAAGCAGGCCGAAGAGCGGATGCGCGAACTGGCCGTGTCGAAGAAGGAATACAAGACGTCGCGCCTCAGCTACGCGAACGCGAAGGATCTGGCGCCCCTCATCAAGAAGTCGGGCATGACGACGTTCGGTGACGTCCAGGTGGACGAGAACACGAACACACTGATCCTGTTCGACATCCCGGACGGTATCGCCAAGGCCGAGCAGCTCATCGCCGAGCTCGATCGCCCGCAGGCACAGGTGGAGATCGAGGCGCGCATCGTGCGGACCACCAAGACCGCCGCGCGGGAACTCGGGCTCTTGTGGGGCTTCGGTGGCGCCGCGACGCCCGAACTCGGCAACACCACGAAGATGGCGTTCCCGAACTCGATCAACACCGGCGGCACTGCAGGCACGATCAACACGGCCGTGGACAACGCGTTCATCAAGCTCGGGAGCGTGAACGGCGCGTTCAACCTCGACGTGGCGCTGTCGGCACTCGAGACGCAGGGCCGGGTGAGCATCATGCTCCGTCCGCGCGTGGTGACGCAGAACAACATCAAGGCCACGATCACGCGCGGCCAGGAGATTCCCTACACCACGCTGCAGACGCCGGGCGCCGGCGAAGGCGTGAACGTCATCCAGCCCGTGCCGCAGGTGCAGTTCAAGACGGCGGCCCTCACGCTCAACGTGACGCCGCGCATCACCGAAGCGAACACGGTGATCCTCGACGTCGACGTCGACAACGGATCGCCGGGCCAGATCGAGGCCAACGGCAACCGCTCGATCAACACGCAGCGCGTGACCACGCGCGTGCTCGTGGCCGACCAGGGCACCACGGTCATCGGCGGCATCAACGAAGCCACCACGCAGTTCACCGAGGACCGCACGCCGGGCCTGCACCGCCTGCCGCTCGTCGGCCGGCTGTTCCGCCGCGACACGGCGACCGACGACGAAGGCGAACTCCTGATCTTCATCACGCCGCGCATCCTGCGTGACGGAGGACCCGTCAAATGAGACTTACGCGATATCTCACGCAGTCAGGCCGGAGCCGCACGATGCGCGCTGCCGTCCTCGTCCTGGTGGCGGGCGGCGCCACGCTCGTCGCCGGCTGCAGCAGCACTGTGCGCACGAGCCAGGCTTCGTCCTACCTGGTGCTGCAGCGGCTCGAAGGCTCGTCCGGTGCCGACCAGGGCGGCGGCACGTTCATGTCGGTCCTGCGGTCGGACGTGATGACCAAGGGCGGCATCTTCGAGGACAACGGGCGCGTCACGCTGTCGCTCGCGATGAAGGACGTCACCAACCCCACGGGGCCGACGACCAACAACCTCGTCACGCTGAACCGCTATCGCGTGGAGTACCGCCGGACCGACGGCCGCAACACGCAGGGTGAGGACGTGCCGTACGCGTTCGAGGGCGCCATGGGCGCGACGATCGGCGAACAGCCGACCTCGGTCGTGTTCAGCATCGTTCGCGCGCAGGCCAAGCTCGAGAAGCCGCTCGTCACGCTGCGTGGCGGCAACGGCGCGCTCCTCATCTCGACCATCGCCGACGTGACGTTCTTCGGCAAGGACCAGACCGGGCGCGACGTCACCGTGACCGGTTCGATGAGCATCAACTTCGCCGACTGGGCGGACCCCGACTAGGGCCAGGTGCAGCCATGACGACCGCACGACGCAATTCTCTTCTGCTGCTGGCACTGGCCGGCGTGTGGGCCACCGCGGCCTGCACGAACAAGCCGGAGATTCCGAAGGCCACGGGCCCGTCGGAACTCGGCCTCTCGCTCCAGGTGCTCGCATCGCCGGACATCCTCAATACCGACGGCATGTCGACGTCGCAGATCACCGTGACCGCGCGCGGGCCCAACAGCGAGCCCAAGCCGAACGTGCCGCTGCGTGCCGACATCCGCGTGGGCGGCGCCATCGTCGACCTCGGGTCGCTGTCGAGCAAGCACTTCAGCACGGGTGCCGACGGTCGCGCGACGGTCGTGTACACGGCCCCGCCGGGAGGCCTCTCGGGCAACCCCGATGGCGGTAACCTCGTGCAGGTGACGTTCACGCCGCTCAGCGGCGACTACATGAACGCCGTCGAACGATCGGTGGCCATCCGGCTCGTGCCGCTCGGCACCATCGTGTTCCCGGGACAGCCGATCGCCAACTTCACGTGGCGTCCGACCGAGCCGTACGTGATGGAGGAAGTCACGCTCGATGCCGGCCTGTCCAGGGACTGCTCGCTCACGGCGAGCGCGCCCGCCGATTGCTACGACTCGCCGTCGCTGCAGTACGAGTGGAACATGGACGACCGCAACATCATCCTGTCGGGTCGCGTGATCAGGTATCAGTTCCCGCGGACCGGTGACTACTTCGTGAAGCTCACGGTCACCAACGCACTTGGCAACAAGGTGTCGGTGACCAAGCAGATCGATGTGATCGCGCGGCCATAGCGCCGCCTCTCTCGAGAGACCCCGCATGTCGACCGGGAACCCACTCGAACAGCTCCGGCGCCGCATGCAGTCGCATGCGTCACCGACGGCCTTTGCCGCCCTCGCGGAGGAACATCGCCGCGCCGGCCATTTCGCCGATGCGATCGAGGTGTGCCGCGACGGACTCGCGCAGTACCCGGCGTATGTTTCGGCGCGCGTGACCCTCGGTCGCGCGCTGCTCGACAGCGGCGACGCCGCGAGCGCCGTGGCGGAACTGGAGCAGGCCGTGGCGCAGGCGCCTGACAACCTGGCCGCGGCGCGCGCCCTCGAATCGGCGAAGGCCGCGCTCGGCGACGCGCCACCGTCGGATGGCGAGATGGCGTCGTACGCCGGCGTCGACCCGTCGCCGGCTCCGCCGTCGATCGTCGCGTCGGCGTTGTTCGATGCCGGCAACGATGCGCAGGGATTCGGCGACTACGCGTGGTCGACGCCGGTCTCTGATTCGTATCAGGTCGGTGGCGGCACGCCCGGCGAAGCGGTCGTCGACGTGCAGGCCGATGAGGCGTTCGGCGCGGCGTCGCTCCCGGATGCCGATGCGATCGCTCACGATGATGCGCCCACGATGCTGTTCGCGCCGCCCGTGCTCCAGGGCGAGGAGCCCGCTGGCGTGTGGCCCGTGCCCGTCCTCGACGCCGATCCCGCGACTCCCGCCGTGGCGGCTGGTGCGCCCGCCGCGCCGGTCGCGGCTGTCGTGGACCCCGGCGTGTGGGACGCGCCGACGATCCTGGCGCCGCTCGTCGACGTCTTCGCCGCCGAATCGTCAGGCAGCGAACCGTCAGCAGTGTCTGACGCATCAGTCGAGGCTGGCGCTGACGTTCAGGTGAGCGAGACCAGCGCTGCCGAAGCATCGGCGGCGGCCGCAGACGAATCGTCGCCGTTCTGGAGTGGTGCCTTCGGAGGTGAGCCGCAGGCCGAGTCGGTCCCGTTCTCCCGCTGGGAAACCGGCGCGCAGGAGCCGGAGACCGTCGTCGACGCGACGGACTGGGCCGGCCACGCGGAGGAGGAGACAGGACCCTGGGCGATTCCCGACAGTCCCTCCGCGACATGGTCGGTGAGCGACCTGCACGACCCGTCAGGCGCGGACAACGTACCGACGGCCCACGCCGCCGAGGCCGACGTCGTGGAACCGCCACCGCTTCCACTGTCGGTCGAACCACCTCCGCTTCCCACCATCCCTGACGTCGCCGCCGACTCCGCGTCCATTGCGACTGCGGATGAGGCCATCGACGTCGCAGGTGTAGCCGCCGCTCAGGCATCCATCGTTGCCGCCGATGCGGTCCGCGAGGCCGTTGACGTGGCCACCGCCGCTGATACGGAGTCCCCAGATGCGGCTGCTGATGCCGTCAGCGACGCCGTCGATGTGGCTGTCGCTGCAGCCGACGATGCGGATGCCCGACGTGTCGCCGCCGGATTTCCCACCTTCGCCGACGGCTACGGCGCGGCAGGTCATCCGGCGATCAGCGAACCCGCATCAGGCGACATGTGGACCGGCTCTCTGAAGTCCGCACTCGGCGAGGTGTTCGCGCAGGCGGGGCTGTCCGATTCGCTCGAGCCCCCGGCGCATCCGTCGCCGGCCGTCCGCGCCGCCATGGCCGACGCGGCCGTCGACGCCGCGGTGGACGATGCGGTACTGAACGACGAGACGATGGCGCCCACGCTGCTGTCGCTCCAGCAGTTGCTGGATTCGGTCCGCGCCCGCCGCGCCGCCCTGTTCCACAACGGGCAGTGACGCCGGGCAGGAATGATGAACGCCGAATGACGGACATGGAGCGAACGGTCTCGCCATAGCGCGTCGCGCGACGGCGGAAACCCGTTCGTCAGCTCATTTCTCGTGCGACACTGGCGCCGCCGTGTCAGCCGCTTCACTGCCCGCGTTCGACTACCGGGCCCGCCTTGCGCGGGCGTCGGCGGCGGTGCAGGGCGCCGGGGCCGACGCCCTGTACATCTCGCACCTCACGAATCTGCGGTACCTCTGCGGTCTGGAGGCGACAGCCGGCGCGGGCCTGTTGACTGCCGACGGCCGGCTCCACGTGCTCGTGGACCCGCGGTATGAAGCGGCCGCCGGCGCTCGCGCCGACGAGGTGGGGCGCGACCTGGTGATTCCCGTGCACACGTCGGCGATCCGCCCGGCCGCCTGGCTGGCTGACCGCTGCGTGGGAGAGGGCATGCGCGCGCTCGTGCTGGAGAGTCGCGTCTTGTCGCTGCACGACGGCCGCCTCCTCGAGCACGAACTGGCCGCTGTCGAGTGGCGCGGGACGCTCGTCGATGCGCCGCTCGACCTCATCGAGGGACTTCGCCGCGTAAAGGATGCCGCCGAACTCGCGATTCTCCGCGAGGCGGGGCGCCGATTGAGCGACGCCGCACGGGGTATCCTCCGCGACGGCGTGGCGCGGGCCGGCCGCTCGGAACTCGAAGTGGCCGCCGACATCGACGCGCGCGTCAGGGCCGCCGGGTTCTCGCGCGCCGCCTTCGACACGATCGTCGCGAGCGGGCCCCGGAGCGCACTCCCGCACGCCCGGCCGACGGACCGCCGCCTCTCTACTGATGAGGTGGTGGTACTGGACTTCGGTGGGGTCTACGGCGGATACTGCGTCGACCTGACCCGGACCGTCTGTCTGGGAACCCCCTCGCCGGAGGTGGACCGCCAGTATCAGGCGGTGCTTGCGGCGCAGGTGGCCGGGTGCAGTGCCGTTGGTCCGGGCGCGGAACCGGGCGACGTGGACAAAGCCGCCAGGGACGTGCTGGACGCCGCGGGCCTGGGGGAGACATTCGGACACGGCACGGGGCATGGGCTCGGTCTCGAGGTACACGAGGCGCCACGGCTCGCACGACCCCGGCCGGACGACGCCGCCCAGCCATCCCTCGAGGCTGGCGTGGTGTGCACCATCGAACCGGGGGCATACGTGACGGGCCGTGCGGGCATCCGCATCGAAGACGATGTGGTGGTGACCGGGGATGGCCATCAACGAATCACC
>JADLFL010000031.1 GCA_020845575.1 Acidobacteriota bacterium
GCGGTGGTGGACGACAAGGGACGCGAAAAAGAGCGCTACCCGGTGGTCTACGGCGCGCGCGTTCTGGTGGAGGACGGCGCCCCGGTCAAACAGAACCAGATTCTGCTCGAGTGGGACCCGTACACATTCTCGATTCTTACCGAGATCAGCGGCGCCATTCACTTCAAGGACCTGGTGGACGGGCTGACCCTGCAGGAGCAAGTGGACGAGCTCACCGGCATGTCGCAGCTCGTGGTGGTGGATTCACCCGACGAGAAGCGGCAGCCGATGATTCAGGTCCGCCCGGAAGGCGCGACCGGC
Source organism: Acidobacteriota bacterium (assembly GCA_020845575.1). Lineage (NCBI taxonomy): Bacteria > Pseudomonadati > Acidobacteriota > Acidobacteriota bacterium. Next base: position 301 of record JADLFL010000031.1, read on the forward strand.
TCGCGCTCGGAAACCAAGAAATACCTCATGCCCACGCACGCGCACCTGATGGTCCGCGACGGGGAGGAGGTTCATGCCGGCGACGTGCTCGCGACGATCCCGCGAGAAACCACGAAGTCCAAGGACATCACGGGCGGCCTGCCGCGCGTGGTGGAACTGTTCGAGGCCCGCAAGCCCCGTGAAACCGCGATCATCTCCGAAATCAACGGCACGGTGAAGTACGGCGAAGTGAGCAAGGGCCAGCGCAAGATCTACGTGGTCGGCGAAGACGGGCAGCAGCGCGAATACGCTCTGCCGCGCGGCGTGCACATCAACGTGCAGGAAGGCGAGCGCGTCAAGGCGGGCGAACCGCTCATGGACGGCCCGCGCAACCCTCACGACATCCTGGACGTTCTCGGCGAAAAGGAGCTGCAGAAGTACCTTGTCAACGAGATCCAGGAGGTCTACCGTCTGCAGGGCGTCAACATCAACGACAAGCACATCGAGACCATCGTCAGGCAGATGATGCGGTGGGTGAAGATCGAGGATGTGGGCGACACCGAGTTCCTGATCGACGACGTGGTGGATCGGTTCCGGTTCATCGAGGAGAACGAGCGCGTGGTGACGTCTGGTGGCGTGCCCGCGAAGGGACGCCCGATGCTGCTCGGCATCACCAAGGCGTCGCTCTCGACCGACTCGTTCATCTCGGCGGCCTCGTTCCAGGAGACCACGCGCGTGCTCACCGAGGCGTCCATCAGCGGGCGCACCGATACGCTGCGCGGTCTCAAGGAGAACGTCACGATGGGCCGGCTCATCCCGGCCGGGACGGGCTTCTACGCGTACTCGCACGTCCACATCCCGTCGGACACGCCGCCGCCGTCGCCGCAGGCGCCGTACGAGGACATGGACGCCGACCGCGACATCGACTACCTGACCGACCCCGACGAACTCCTCGACCGGGACCGCGGCGAGGTGGTCGAGTAGGGTACCCACCACCCACGGCAGGGTCGGCACCAACATTCCTGTGGAGGCCAGGGGTTTCAACCCCTGGCCTTTTTTCGTGTCGCGAACCTTTTCGCTCCGGCACTCGTCGGATGGGCATAGCATATATGTCTATGCCATCTATTGAGGGACGGATGCTCGATCGCGAGCTGAAGAAGGGCGCCGCCGAGCTCGTCATCCTGTCGATCGTCGAGACGCAGGCGCGGCATGGGTACGAGATCAGCAAGCTGATCGAGGAGCGATCCCACGGCCACCTGCGCTTCCACGTCGCGTCGCTCTACCCGCTCCTCTATCGCCTCGAAGAACGCGGCTGGCTGAAAGGGCGCTGGGTGGAGAAGGCGGGCCAGCGCCGTCGCCGCTACTACGCGCTCACGCCCGACGGCACGCGTGTGCTCGGCGCGCAGCGCGAGACGTGGCGCACGTTCGTCCTTGCGATGTCGCTCGTCACGGGAGCCGACCATGCCTGACTGGAAGCCGCTGGTGCGTGAGCGCCTGGCCACCCTGCGCCTCGATCCGTCCCGCGAGCACGAGATTCTCGAGGAGCTCGCCGAGCATCTGGATCAGCGCTACGAGGAACTGCTCCGCGAGGGGTGCGGGGAGGCGGAGGCGCGGCGGACGTCGCTCGACGAGCTCGTCGAGCCTGACGTGCTCGCGGAGTACATGCGGCCGCTGAAGCAGGCGCACGTGCCGGAGCCCATCGCACCTGGCACGCCGCGCAGCGCGTTGCTCGGCGATCTCTGGCAGGACCTGCGCTACGGCATCCGCACACTGCGTCGTCAGCCCGGCTTTGCGGCCACGGCGGTGCTCACGCTCGCACTCGGCATCGGCGCCACGAGTGCACTGGTCGCGCTTGCCGACGCCACGCTGCTGCGCCCGCTGCCGTTCCCGGAGCCTGAACGCAACGTGGTGATCTGGGAGCGCACGGCGGCGTCGCAGCGCGAACGCGCCTCCCTTCTGAACATGGAGGACTGGAGGGCCAGGGGCCGCAGCGTCGAGGCTGTCGCCGGCCTCACGCCCAACGTCGGGAGCATGGTCCTGAGCAAGGCCGACGGGACCGCCGACTCGGTGTCTCGCCAGTGGGTCACCTACGGCTACTTCGACGCGCTGGGCCTGCGGCCGATCGTCGGCCGGTTCTTCACCGCTGACGACGATCGTGCCCGGGCGTTGGTGGTCGTCCTGAGCGAGTCGCTGTGGCGCTCGCATTTCGATGCCGATCCGGCGCTGATCGGTACGACCGTCCGTCTCGACGGCGAGCAGTGGACCGTCGTCGGCATCGCGCCCGGGTCGGCGCAGGTGACGCCCACATCCATGTGGGCCATACGGCCATACCTCGGCGCGCCGCCGCGAGTCCGCGGATTCCACAACGTCGTGGCGATCGGCCGCCTGAAGCCGGGCGTGACCGTTGCCGCCGCGCAGGCGGACCTGGCGCGCGTGTCGGAGGAACTGGCTCGCGAGCACGCAGAGACCAATGCGGGCCGCAGCGTGTCGATCGAACCGATGCGCGATACCCTCGTCGGGCGCGATCTCAGACTCACCAGCGCGCTGCTCCTCGGCGTTGTCGTGGCGGTGCTGTTGCTCTGCTGCGCCAACATCGCGTCGCTGCTGCTCGTGCGTGCCACGGCCCGGAGTCGCGAACTGGCCATCCGATCCGCACTCGGCGCCGATCGCGCACGCGTGGCGCGGCAGCTCCTCACCGAGAGCCTGCTCCTGGCCCTTGTCGGCGGCGGGCTCGGCCTCTCCCTCGGCGCGGGGATCGTGCGCTTGGCACCCCTGGTGATTCCAGATGGCCTCCTGCCGTCGCTCGTGACGCTCACGTTCGACGGCCGCGTGGCGGCCATGAGCGCGGCGATCACGCTGGCTGCGGGTCTGCTCTTCGGCATGACGCCGGCATGGCATGCCGCCCGGATCGCGCCGGCCGCGGCACTGGCCGCCGAGGGGCGATCGGTGACAGGGCGCGGCGAACGACTGCGATCGCTGCTGGTGGGTGGCGAGGTCGCCGCAGCGGTGTTGCTGCTCGTGGGGGCTGGCCTGCTGCTGCGGACGCTCATGGCCGTCGCGTGGACCGACCGCGGCTACCGCGCCGAGAGCGTGCTGACGATGACGATCGACCCGCTGAGCAGCCGGTATCCGGACGACGCCTCGGAGTTGCAGTTGTATGAAGACCTGCGGACCGAGATTTCGGCGGTGCCCGGCGTGCGAGACGTCGCGTTCGCCACGACGCTGCCCCTGGGCCGGTCGTACTTCGGAGACGTGCCGTTCCATGTGACGGGCGAACCGCTGCCGGCGGACGGCAGGTACCCGACCGCCGACCACCAGATCGTGAGCTCGCGCTACTTCGACACCATCGACCTGCCTCTCGTCGCGGGGCGCGCGTTCACCGACGGCGATCGCGACGGCACGGTCCCTGTCTGCATCGTCAACGAGGCGTTCGTGGCGCGGTACCTGGCTGGGCGTACGGCTGTCGGCGCGCGTCTCGAGGTGAGGTCGGGCGATGGGCCGGAGTCGCCGCCGGTCGTGCGCGAGATCGTGGGCGTGGCGCGACAGGTCAAGGGACGTCCTGACGAAACGGACGCCTTCGCGCAGATCTACGTGCCGCTCACGCAGTTCGCCGTGGGTGACGTGTTCCTCCTGGTGCGCCCGCAGTCGGGTTCGTCCGCTGCTCTCGCACCATCGGTGAAGGCGGCGATCGGACGTGTCGATCGCGATCAGCTCGTGAGCGTACGGGACACGATCACGCTCGAGGCGGTCGCGGCGTCCGCTTCAGGTGGACACAGATTCCGCGCGTTGCTCGTGGCCGCATTCGCGGCGCTGGCGCTCGTGATGGCGATGGTCGGCCTGTTCGGCGTGATGGCGTATGCGGTGCAGCAGCGTCGGCGTGAGCTCGGCCTGCGACGCGTACTCGGCGCACGGGGCGGCGACGTGCTGCGTGTGGTGCTCGGATCCGCGTGGCGCACGCTCGTCGGCGGTACGGTGGTCGGCCTGCTCCTGGCGCTCGCCGCCGGTCGTGCGCTCGCCACGCTGCTCTACGGCGTCTCGGCCGTCGATCCCACGACATTCGCTGTCGTCATCGTCGTCGTCGTTCTCACCACGACCCTGGCCGCCATCGTCCCCGCGCTGCGCGCCTTGCGCGTCCATCCCGCGGTGGTGTTGCGGGAGTAGGTGTAGACGCTGCCGGACTTGTCCGGCAGTCGGTGATCTCCGCCCGCCGGATGAAATCCGGCGGCTACACCTGATGGAGGCGGGGTCTCCGATGCTCGGCCCGTGTTCGTCCTCCCTGTGCTTCGGCGTTGAGCACTGCGGGGGGACGACAATGAAGAAACTGCGGGTGTTGGGAATGGCGGTCCTGACCGTGTGTGTCGGGGCGCCGGCGGCGCATGCGCAAATGCCAGAGGGTGTCGCAGGGCTTCTGCCCAACCTCATCCTCAACGGCATCAGACTCGACGCGGGAACGCCCGTGCCGCACGATGCGCACTTCACGCCGCTCAACGAGTTGTACGTGGGCACCGACCCCCGATCGGGGCGCGGGTTCCAGCTCGACGCGGCCGAGGTCGTGCTCAACTTCAACCGTCTGCTCGCGACGCAGTTCGCGACGTTTCCGATCGGTTCGTCGAGCGGCGCGTTCTCGTTCCAGATCGACGAATCGACGGGGCTGCCCGTGCGGCGCACGCGCAGTTTCGGACCGTCGTTCGGCGAGCGGACGATGACCATCGGCCGCGGCCGCTTCTCGGTGGGTGCGGCGTATCAGCGTACGTCGTACGACCAGTTCGAGGGGCAGGATCTCGAGGACGGCTCGCTGCAGTTCCTGCTGCCGCACAACGATTGCTGTCCGGCGCAGGTCGGCCTGCAGGCCACCGGCGATGGCAACCTGCTCAACCCCGGATTCGAGTCCGACATCGTGACGGTCCGTGTGGCGATGAAGGCGGCGACCGATACGACGGCGTTCTTTGCCACCTACGGCATCACCGATCGGTTGGACGTGGCGGTGACGGTGCCGCTCGTGAAGGTGTCGCTCGAAGCGCGGGCCGACGCGGAGATCGTCAGGCTCGGGACGGCGTTCCAGCCGCTCGTACACACGTTCGAGACGGGACATGACGTGTCGCGGAAGTCCTTCTTCGATTCGCGCAGCGCGAGCGGCATCGGCGACGTGACGTTGCGCACCAAGTACAACTTCCTCCAGCAGGGCGCACAGGGGCTGGCCGGCACGTTCGACCTGCGGCTTCCGACGGGCGATGCCGAGAACCTGCTCGGCACAGGTGCGCTGCAGGGACGTGTCGGGCTGGTGGTGTCGACGGGCACCGACAGGTTCGCGCAGCACGTGAACGTCGGGTACACGTTCAGCGGAAACACGGACGTCGGGACCTACATCGGCAACGACGAGACGCTGCAGGGCGTCCTGCTGCCGAGCAGCACGCCGCCCGACGAGCTCCAGTTCAATGGCGGCGTGGAGTTCGCTGCGACCGATCGGCTCACGCTGCTTGGTGAGTTCATGGGGCGGACCCTGCGCAATGTCGGCCGCCTGCACGTGGGCGAGCGCACGTTCCCGTACTCGCCGCAGGGCCAGCCGGTGGTGTCGCCGGTGCTGCAGTCGCAGTCGTTCCGCGAGTTCCAGGCCAGCGAAGGCTCGCTGACGATGGGCCTGGCCGCCGTCGGCGCGAAGGTCAGCGTCGGATCACGCGCCTTGCTGTCGGCGCACGTGTTGCTCCCGGTCACCAACGCCGGCCTCCGCAGCCGCACCACGGTTACGGTAGGAATCGATTACACGTTTTAGGAGTGCCTATCTCACGATCCGGGTCGCCGTGATGCGCCACGTGGGCGCCTTTGTCAGGCTGAACACGCGGCGACGAGTGTCGGTGGTGCGGCGGCCGCCGACGCGGAGTTCGGCGACGAACGACTCGGCGCAGTCGGCCGAGGCCGAGCCCGACGTCGCGTCCACCGAGATGCGGCAGCCGCTGAGCGCGAGTTCGACGCTGCGCAGCTGGCTGAACTGGTCCTGCAGCGCGCCATACGCGCCCGGCTGCACCGCGTCGACGGCGCGTGCGTCGCGCGCCGAGTACGCGCGGGCCCAGTTGGTGAGCTGCGTCTGGATCAACGACTCGTCACTCGGTCCTGCCGCTTCTGCCTGCCGGACAGGCGGCGTCGGTTCGGTGACGGGACGCGTTTCGCCCGACGTCACCGGTGGCGGGACGACCGGCGGTGGCGAGACAGCCTCACGTGGTGGCGTGACGGGCGTGGTATCGCGGGCACCCTCGCCACCGCGCGTATCCATCGTCACGGGGGCAACCGGTGCGTCGGCGGCAGCCTTGCGCGGGTGCCTGTCGTCCACGCGCGACGGCGTGGCGATTGTTCCGGATGTGCCTGGCGTACCGTCGGCCTTGCCCGACGACTCGGGCGACTCCGCGGGTGTGACAGGTACCCGCGGATCCGCTGTCGTTTCGCCTGGCGTACGCGGCGCGTCGACGGGCGCCGGCGGAGTGGATTCTCCGTCGCGACGCATCCCACCGCTGCTGGTCCACAACACCACGGCAAGGATGCTCGCGAGCACGACGCCGGCAGCGCCTGCCACGAGTGGCCAGCGCGCACCGCGAACGGGCGGCGCAGGAGCGGCGACGGGTTCCTCGGCGGTGACCCTGACTCCACCGTCGATGGGGGCTGTCGACCGTGGCGTATCGGGACCTGCGGACGACTCCGTCCGATCCAGTGCATGCGACCAGATGAGCGGCGGGCTTGCCGCCGTGTGATGACCATCGGTCCCCGGCTCCGGCGCGTGCGCGCCTGATTCCCTACTCGCCGCGGAGGCCACGCGCAGCAGATCCGTGCGCATCGCGTCGAGGTGTGGATAGCGGTCGTCTGGCGATCGCGCCATCGCGCGCTCGACGACCGCGCAGAGCGCGGGATCGGGATCCGGCAGCAGTTCCTGCAGCGGCGTCGGGGAACCGTGGACGATCTGATAGGTCAGGGTGGCGAGGTTGTTGCCCGGGAACGCCTTCTCGTACGTGAGCAGTTCGTAGAGCACGAGGCCGACGGCGAAGATGTCGCTGCGGTGGTCGAGGTCCTGGCCGGTGATCTGCTCCGGCGACATGTAGTTCAGGGTCCCGACGATGTTGCCCTGCATCGTCAGGCCCATGGTGGCGCCGATGTCTCCGCCGCCGCGGGCGATGCCGAAGTCGAGCAGGCGGACCGTGCCCGACCCGCTGCTCACGATGAGGTTGGACGGTTTGACGTCGCGATGGATGACCCCCGCGCGATGCGCGAACGCGAGTCCCGCGCAGAGGTCGGCCGCCATCAGGAGCTTGCGCTGGAGGTTCCAGGGCGCGCGCCGGCGGATGCCTTCCGAGAGCGGTTCACCCTCGATGTATTCCATCGCGATGAACGGCTGCTGCTCGTGCTCGCCGACCGTATAGATCGCGACGATGTTCGGGTGCTGGAGTCGTGCGACGATACGGGCTTCACGTCTGAAGCGTTCGCGTTGGTCCTCGGTGTCTGCGCGGAGGACCTTGAGCGCGACGGGTCGTCGCAACAGCGTGTCGGTCGCGAGATACACGGTGCCCATGCCGCCCTCGCCGAGCACGCGCCGGATTTCGTAGTGGCTGATGTGCGTGGGCGTCTCGGACATGGGTACGCGTCGGCTGGTGTAGAGGGCTGGCCGTCATAATAGGCCGGGGCCGTGCCGGCCCCATCACGGGAGAGTCGAAATGCAGTCGATCCTGCGTGCCCGGCGTGTGCTGTGTGCCGCGATGGTGACCCTGGCGGTGACCGGTGGCGGGGCCGCGATGGCCCAGGACCAGGCGTCGTTCGAGAAGCGCCTCACGGTCCACAGACTCGCCAACGGGTACACGTTCCTGATCCTCGAGCGCCCTGGTGCGCCGGTGTTCTCGTTCGCCACGCGGGTGGACGTCGGATCCGCGCAGGAAGTGCCCGGGATCACGGGGCTCGCGCACATGTTCGAGCACATGGCGTTCAAGGGCACGCCGCGGCTCGGCACCACCGATTACGCCAGAGAGAAGGTGGCGCTCGCGGAGCTCGAGACGGCCTACCAGGCCTACGAACGTGCGCGGGGGGCGGTCAAGCCCGATACCGGCGAAGTGGAGCGTCTCCTGAAGGTGTTCAAGGAGAAGGAGGAGGCGGCGCAGGCCTTCGTCGTGCCCAACGCGTTCGACGATGCCGTCTCGCGGGAAGGCGGCGTGGGCCTCAATGCCGGCACGAGTGCCGAGGCCACGACGTACTACTACTCGCTGCCCGTCAACAAGTTCGAACTGTTCGCCTATCTCGAATCCGAGCGCTTCCTGCACCCGGTGTTCCGCGAGTTCTACAAGGAACGCGACGTGGTCATGGAGGAGCGCCGGCAGCGGACCGACAGTCAGCCCATCGGACGTCTCGTCGAGCGGCTGCTGGGGACGGCGTTCATCGCGCATCCCTACAAGCAGCCGACAGTCGGGTACATGAGCGATCTGCAGCGCTTCACGATGACCGACGCCGAGGCCTTTGCCAGGCAGTACTACGTGCCGGCGAACATGGTCACGGCGATCGTCGGCAACGTGAAGGCGGCCGAGATCATCCCGACATTGGAGCGCTACTTCGGCCGGTTGCCGAAGGGCGATCCGCCCGCGCCGCTGCGGACCATCGAACCGCCGCAGACGGCGGAGATCGTGATCACGCTGCGCGAGCAGGCGCAGCCGATGTACCTGGAGGGCTATCACCGGCCGTCGGCGCTGCATCCGGACGACGCGGTGTATGACGCGATTGCGGAGATCCTGGGCCGCGGCAGGACGTCGCGGCTGTACACCTCGCTCGTCGAGAAGCAGAAGGTCGCCGTGCAGGCGCAGGTGGGCAGCGGGTTGCCCGGGGTGAAGTATCCGCACCTGTTCATCGCGTTCGCGGTACCCGCGCGCGGCGTGTCCAACGACACGGTGGCCGAAGCGCTGCACGCCGAGCTCGCGCGCATGGTCGACCAGGACGTGACCGACGAGGAGCTCGCCCGTTTCAAGACACGGGCGAAGGCCGACCTGATTCGCTCCCTCGCGAGCAACAGCGGATTGGCCGACCAGCTGGTCACCTATCAGACGCTGACAGGCGACTGGCGCGACATCTTCGGCTACATCGAGCGCACGGACGCCGTGACCAAGGCCGACATCCGGCGCGTGGCCGGCGACGTGTTCAAGGCGCCCAACAGGACGGTGGCCCGGTTGGAGAACGAGGCGGCGCCTGCCGCAGGAGGCACGCGATGATCCGCTCGCGCATCATGACGGCGCTCGTGGCGCTGATGGCCGGTGCGGGACTGCCGCTCGCCGCCGACGCGCAGGTCGCCACCGTCGATGAACTGCAGTACCCGCCGCTGCCGGCCTTCTCGCTGCCTCGTCCCACGCGAACCGTGTTGCCGAACGGTCTGGTGGTGCTCGTGATGGAGGATCACGAGCTGCCGCTCGTCAGCGTGAGTGCGCGCATCCGCACGGGATCGCTGCTGGAGTCTGCCGACACGTTCGGCGTTGCGAGTCTCACGGGCTCGCAGATGCGCGCCGGTGGTACGCAGGCACTTGCACCGGACGCGCTCGATCGCTTTCTCGAAGGGCGTGCGGCATCGATCGAGACAGGCATCGGTGACGACTCGGGAACGGCAGGCATGAGCGTGTTGAAGCAGGACTTCGACGAGGTCCTGCAGGTGTTCTCCGACGTGCTGCGTCAGCCGCGGTTCGATCAGGGGCGTCTCGACGTGGCCCGCCGTGCGATCGAGGCAGGCATCGCGCGGCAGAACGACGATGCGAACGGCATCGCGGGTCGCGAATTCCGCAAGTTGATGTACGGCGCCGACACGCCGTTCGCACGACAGGCGACGTATGCGTCGGTTGCGGCCATCACGCGCGACGATCTCGTGGCGTGGCACGCGCGGTACGTCCACCCGGATCAGACGATCCTCGCCGTCCACGGCGACATCACGACGAAGGATGCGGTGGCGGCCGTGACGCGCGTCTTCGGCGCGTGGCCGCGCGGGCCGAAGCAGACGATCGCGTTCCCCGCGCCACGGCCGCAGTCGACCCCTGGCGTGTTCGAGGCCGTCAAGACCGACGTCGCACAGTCGTCGCTCCGAGTCGGCCACATGAGCGCCCTGAAGAGTACGGACCCCGATTACTACGCCGTGCAGGTGCTCAATGAGGTGTTGAGCGGCAGCTTCACGTCGCGGCTCTTCTCGACGGTGCGGACGCAGAAGGGACTGGCGTATTCGGTGAGTGGCGCCGTGGGCAGCCACTACACGCGCGTGGCGCCGTTCTCGATGAGCACGAGTACCAAGACGTCGACGACGGCAGAGACGATCGAGACGCTCGTGGCGGAGGCGCGGCGCATCGTGACAGAGCCACCGACCGAGGAGGAGATCACCAGGGCGAAGCAGGCGATCCTCAACTCCTTCATCTTCAGTTCGGCGACGACGGGACAGGTGCTGGGACAGCAGGTGACCTACGAGTACTACGGTCTGCCTGCCGACTGGCTCGAGCGGTATCGCGCCGGGATCGAGAAGGTCACGCCTGCCGATACGGCGCGTGTGGCCAAGAAGTACATCGCACCCGATCGCTTCGCGATCCTCGTCGTCGGGCCGACGGAGGGACGCGACAAGCCGCTCTCGACGTTCGGACCGGTGACGACGCTCGACATCACGATCCCCGAACCGCCGTCGGCGGCCCCCGCCGCGCCGGCAGGTCCGGCTGCGGCAGGGGCCGCCGAGGCCGGCGCCGCGCTCGTCGCGAAGGCGGTCGAGGCGTTGGGAGGGGCGGCGGCCGTCGACGCGGTGAAGGGCTATCGCGAGGAGACGACGCTGACGGCGACCACGCCGCAGGGCGAGATCGACCTGCAGTCGACGCTGGAGGTGACGCTTCCCGATCGGGTGCGACAGGTGCTGGTGACGCCGATGGGCGCGATGACCATGACGATTGCCGGGGAGAAGGGCACGGTGGAAGGCGGTCCACAGGGTGAGATGCCGCTGCCCGAGGCGCAGCGCGTGCAGTTGTTGAAGCAGATCCAGCGATCGCCGATGTTCCTCCTGCAGCGGCGTGGCGAGGCGGGCTTCACGGCGGTGGCCGCGGGCGAGGGGCGCGTGGGCGAGACGGCCGTCACGCTGCTGCGGATCGACGTCGGCGGCGAGAGCGTGACGGCGGGCATCGACCCGGCCACCGGCCAGATCCGGAGCCTCCTGGCGCGCGGGATCGGTCCGACTGGCGCGCCGGCCGACGTGCTCACCGAATACGGCGATTACAAGGCCGTCGGCGGCCTCTCGCTCCCACACACCCGCACATCGTCTGTCGGCGGCACGGTGGCCCAGCGCGCCACCGTGAAGAGCGTGCAGGTGAAGTAGGGTTGCATGCGTGCCCTTGCCGTGATACGCTCGCAAGGTTTCGTCGGGGTCAGGACACCCTATCTGACCCCGAGCCACACGAAGTGAGGCCCGGATCCCGGGCGCCGCGGTGGTTTGGCGGCGGGGATTGGCGGGCACATCCGAGCGGGTCGTTCCGAGTGACGGACCGCGACGCGACAACTTCGAAGACGTAGGGTACCCAGTCCCGGGTGCCAGGTCTGCCGTAATGCAGGCTTTCAGGCCCGGGACGCCGTGTCGCCTCGCAAGCGGCGGCACGGAGGCAAGTCCGAGACGGGCACGCCTGACGAGGCGTGTCCGGATGCGTGTCTGTCGTCTCGAGCGACGCGCGTGCAGGTGGAGTCACTGTGCCGACCATCAGTCAGCTTGTTCGCAAGGGCCGCGAAGCGGTCATCGACAAGACCAAGAGCCCTGCGCTGCAGGAGAGCCCGCAGAAGCGCGGTGTCTGCGTCCGGGTGTTCACGCAGACCCCCAAGAAGCCGAACTCGGCGCTCCGCAAGGTGGCGCGTGTGCGGTTGACGAACAAGATCGAAGTGACGACCTACATCCCGGGTGTCGGCCACAACCTGCAGGAGCACTCGCTGGTGCTCATTCGCGGGGGGCGTGTGAAGGACCTCCCGGGTGTCCGCTATCACGTCGTGCGGGGCACGCTGGACGCCACGGGCGTCGCGAACCGCCGGCAGGGCCGGTCCAAGTACGGCGCCAAGCGGCCCAAGTCGTAGCAGGAGCTGAAGTCACATGCCACGTAGACGAGAGATTGCCAAGCGCGAGGTCACGCCGGATCCGCTGTACAACAGCGCCCTGGTCACCAAGTTCATCGGGTCGGTGATGAGCGATGGCAAGCGGAGCACGGCGGAGCGGATTCTCTACAAGAGCTTCGAGATGATCCAGGAGAAGACCGGCGAGGAGCCCCTCAAGGTCTTCAAGAAGGCCATCGACAATACGAAGCCCAGCCTGGAAGTGAAGTCGCGGCGCGTCGGCGGCTCCAACTACCAGGTGCCTATCGAAGTGGGCGTCAATCGCCGTCTGTCGCTGGCGATCCGCTGGCTGGTCGGCTACGCGCGGTCGCGTGGCGACGGCAAGACGATGGAAGAGAAGCTCGCCAACGAGCTGCTCGACGCGAGCAACATGCGCGGTGGGGCCGTGAAGAAGCGTGAAGACACGCACCGCATGGCCGAGGCGAACAAGGCGTTCGCGCATTACCGCTGGTAAGCGGGGAAATTCTTTCAGGTTTTCGACACCATGGCTCGTCAGGTACCTCTCAGTCGTACGCGCAACATCGGCATCATGGCGCACATCGATGCCGGCAAGACGACGACGACCGAGCGCATCCTCTTCTACACCGGCATCACCTACAAGATCGGCGAGGTGCACGAAGGCACCGCGACGATGGACTGGATGGAGCAGGAGCAGGAGCGGGGCATCACCATCACGTCGGCGGCGACCACGTGCTTCTGGCGCGAGCACCGCGTCAACATCATCGACACGCCGGGCCACGTGGATTTCACGGCCGAAGTGGAGCGCTCGCTGCGCGTGCTCGACGGTGCGGTGGCGGTGTTCGACTCGGTGGCGGGTGTGGAGTCGCAGACCGAGACGGTGTGGCGCCAGGCCGACAAGTACCACGTGCCGCGCATCTGCTTCATCAACAAGATGGACCGCATCGGCGCGAACTTCGAGCGCACGGTGGATCAGATCAAGAGCCGTCTGCAGGGCAACCCCTGCGTGCTGGCGTTCCCCATCGGCACCGAGGACAAGTTCCGCGGCGTGGTCGATGTGGTGCGGATGAAGGCCATCGTCTACAAGGACGAGACGATGGGTGCCGACTACGTGCTGGAGGACATCCCGGGCGACCTGCAGGCGCAGGCCGACACGTATCGTGAGGAGCTGCTCGAGAAGGTGAGCGAGAGCGACGACGTGCTGCTCGAGAAGGACCTGGGCGGCGAAGCGCTCACCGAGGACGAGATCAAGGGTGCGATTCGCAAGCGCGTGAATGAGTCCGTGCACCACCGTGCCGAGGCGCCGTTCGTGCCGGTGCTGTGCGGATCGGCGTTCAAGAACAAGGGTGTGCAGCCGCTGCTCGACGCGGTGGTCGACTACCTGCCGTCGCCTGTCGACATTCCGTCGATCAAGGGCGTCGCGGTGGACAACGCGGAAGAAGTGCTGGAGCGTCCGGCCGATGACAAGGCCCCGTTCAGCGCGCTCGCGTTCAAGATCATGACCGACCCGTTCGTCGGTCAGCTCACGTTCATCCGCGTGTATTCGGGCGTGATGACCTCTGGCTCGTCGGTGCTCAACAGCACGAAGGGCAAGACCGAGCGCATCGGGCGTCTGCTGAAGATGCACGCCAACAAGCGTGAGGAGATCAAGGAAGTCTACGCGGGCGACATCGCCGCGGCCGTGGGTCTGAAGTCGGTGATGACCGGCGACACGATTTGCGACGACAAGGCGCCTGTCATCCTCGAGTCGATGGACTTCCCCGAGCCGGTGATCTCGCTCGCCATCGAGCCGAAGAGCAAGAGCGACCAGGAGAAGCTGGGCGTGGGGCTCGGCAAGCTGATGGCCGAGGACCCGACGTTCCGGGTGAAGTCGGACCAGCAGACGGGTCAGACGGTGATCGAGGGCATGGGTGAGCTGCACCTCGAAATCATCGTGGACCGCCTCAAGCGCGAGTTCAACGTCGAGGCCAACACCGGCAAGCCGCAGGTCGCCTACAAGGAGACCGTCACGATGGCCGCCGAGGGCGAGGGCCGCTACGTGCGTCAGACGGGCGGCCGTGGGCAGTACGGTCACGCGAAGATTCGTCTCATCCCGCGTCAGCCGGGTGAGGGGTATCTGTTCGAGAACAAGATCGTCGGCGGCGTGATTCCGAAGGAATTCATCAAGCCGATCGACGAAGGCATCAAGGAGGCGCTGACGACGGGTGTGCTCGCGGGCTTCCCGATCGACGACGTGGGGATCGAGCTGTACGACGGCTCGTACCACGACGTGGACTCCAACGAGATGGCGTTCAAGATCGCCGGCTCGATGGCGTTCAAGGACGCGGCGAAGAAGGCGCGTCCCGTGCTGCTCGAGCCCGTGATGCGCGTCGAGGTGGTGGTGCCCAAGGAGTTCATGGGCGACATCATGGGCGACATCGCGAGCCGCCGCGGGCACATCCAGTCGCAGGAAGACCTGGGTGGCACGCAGATCGTCGCGTCGCGCGTGCCACTGTCGGAGATGTTCGGCTACGCCACGGACCTGCGTTCGCGGACGCAGGGACGCGCGACCTACTCGATGCATTTCGATCGCTACGAGCAGGCGCCCAACCACGTGGCCGAGGAAGTCATCGCCCGCATGCAGGGAGCCAGGCAGTAGTCAGGGCCAGTAGAACCGGAGACCAGTCGCAATGGCGAAAGAGAAGTTCGACCGTTCGAAGCCGCACGTCAACATCGGGACGATCGGCCACATCGAC
>JADLFL010000032.1 GCA_020845575.1 Acidobacteriota bacterium
CGACGTGCTGCGCAAGGGCGTCCCGGGCTGCCGCTTCTCCTTCTACGTGATTTCCGCCGCACCTCGTGAGGTCATCTGCGCGGCACTGGAGGGCGTGGTCCCCGAAGACCACATCTGCGGCACCGAACTCGAGTTCGACGAGGACAGCGGCGAGGTCAAGGCCGTGAAGCACGTCCCCGCCGGTTACGGCAAGGTCGCCGTCCTGGAACAGCTCGAGGCACGCGAGGGCACCCTGCCCGTCCACACGATCTACGTGGGCGACGGCAGTTCCGACGTACACGTGATGCTTCACGTGAACAACCGTGACGGCTTCACCATCGCTGTGTCGGAGAACAGGCATCTGGCGCGTATCGCGCGGCGCACGCTTCTCAGCGACAGCGCACTGAGCGTGATGGTACCCATCCTCGGCCACGCGGCCGGCTGGGGCTCCACGCGGATTCGCGAACTCTTCGCCAGCTACGGCCTGACGATGCAGGATTGGGAGCGCGCACGAACCGACAGGGTCACGCTGCGCGAGATACCGGCACTGCTGCGCGCGGAGTCGGCGTGACGCTTGCGGATTCCATCGGCTGGACGGCCACGGCCGTCTTCACCACCTCGTACCTGATGACGGGCCAGGCCCGGCTCCGTCGCCTGCAGATGGCCGGCGCGTCGCTCTGGCTCACGTACGGGCTCGTCACGCAGGCACCACCCGTCATCGGCTCGAACATCCTGGTGCTCAGCGCCGCGTGTTGGGCCGAGTACCGGCAACGTACGGCTGTCACGCGATCGTGATCGCGCGCGTCGTCTCACCATCGATCGCGATCCTGACGTTGATGACGTGAGGTGGAGGAGCCGCAAGGCGTTCGGGCCACTCGATCGCCAGGATGCCTTCTTCGGCCGCCTCGTCGAGGCCGAGATCCTCCAGCGACGCTCCTGACGTCAGGCGATAGAGATCCACGTGGAAGAGCGGCACGCGGCCGCCGCGGTACTCGTGTACGAGCGTGAACGTCGGACTGCTGACGTCTTCACCGCTCACACCGAGCGCCTCGGCGAGACCGCGCACGAACGCCGTCTTGCCGGCGCCGAGATCGCCGTGCAGCAACACGATCGCGCCCGGTACGAGACGACGCGCCAGGTTGCACGCAATCGCGCGCGTGTCGTCTTCAGACGACGATGCGTGCGTCGTCATGCGTCCTCGTCACCCGCATCATCTGCGTCCGACGTCAGCGCCACGACGGCATCGCCCAGGTGATCGAGCAGGTCGGTCGCCACCAGCGCGGTCTCGCCCAGGTCGGCTCTGGCGATGTCGCCGGCCTGCCCGTGCACGTACACCCCCAGACGCGCGGCGCCCTCGGCATCGCGCAACTGCGCCAGCCACGCGGCGACGACGCCCGTGAGCACGTCGCCGGTTCCACCGGTGGCCATTCCCGGATTGCCCGTCATGTTGATCGCGACACGACCTTCCGGTGCCGCGACGATCGTCCGATGGCCCTTGAGCACGACGTGAATCTGCTGTGCCTCGGCCAGCGCGCGCGCGGCCGCCACGCGATCGCCCTGCACCAGGTCCACCGTGCTCCCCAGAAGGCGCGCCATCTCCGCGGGATGCGGCGTGACGATGACGTCGCGCCCTTCGCGGCCGCGCAGGAGCGAGACGTGCTCGCCCGCGCAGGCGTTGAGCGCGTCGGCGTCGAGCACGAGCGGTGCCCTGGCACCGCCGATCACGCCGTGCACGAACGCGCGCACGCCGGCGCCACTCCCGAGGCCCGGCCCCATCGCGATCACGTCAGCCTGCAGGCTCAGCACTCGCGCCACGGCGTCGGCGGTCACCTGGCCGGCCTCGTCCTCCGGCAGGCCAATCGTCATGTACTCGGGCGCCATCGCGGCGAGGATCGGCTGCACCGATCGCGGCGTGGCGACCGTCACGAGACCTGCGCCGGAACGCAGCGCCGCCATGGCAGCCAGGTGCGCGGCCCCGGTCTTCCCCATCGAACCGGCAACGATGAGCACACGACCGAACTGCCCCTTGTGCGCATCCACGTCGCGTGGCTCGATCACCGACCGCACCATCCCCGCGGTGATCACCTCGACCTGTGGTCCGTCGAGGCGGTCGAGAATCATGTCCGGGATGCCGATGTCGGCCACGACCAGTTGTCCGCACATGCGCTGCGCCGGCGGCAGCACATGACAGATCTTCGGTGCGGCCAGCGCCACCGTCGCGGTAGCCAGCACGGCGTCGCCCTGGATCTCGTGCGAATCGGCGTGCAGCCCGCTCGGGACGTCGACCGACACCACCGGGAGCGAGCTGCCGTTCAGATCTCCCACGATGGTGGGATACATGCCGTCGAGGGGACGGCCGAGTCCCGTACCGACGATCGCGTCGACGACGAGATCGCAGGTCTGGATCTCGGAGAAGTGCAACTCCCAGGCCTGCTCGTCGGCGATCTCCACCACGGACACGCCCAGGTGCCCGAGAACTTCCAGGTTGTGCCTGGCGTCACCGCGAACCTCCGAGAGGGGACCGATGACGAAGACGGGCACGTCGGCAACGCGTTCGAGCAGCGTGCGCGCGATCACGAAACCGTCGCCGCCGTTGTTGCCGCGCCCAGCGAGAATCGCCACGCGGGACGAGGCGAGATCCGGGAACAGGGCTTCGATCGCGGCGGCCACCTGCCGCCCCGCGTTCTCCATCAGCACGAGCGACGGGATGCCCACGTCTTCGATGGTGATCCGGTCCGCTTCGCGCATCTGCGCCGTCGTCAGCACTCGCATCGATGCATGGTACCCTCGACGACTGTGTCAGTCGCGGTGAACATCGACGGAACGTTGTACGGTGCGAAAGATGCGCGCATCTCCGTGTTCGATCACGGGTACCTGTTCGGCGAGGGCGTCTACGAGGTCGTGCGGACCTACGGCACGCGGATCTTCCTCTATCCGGAACACATGCGCCGGCTGCGCGCGTCCGCCGATCGCATCGCCCTCACCTGCCCCGTCGACGATGAGGTGATGCTCGGGCGGATCCGGGAGACCCTCGCCGCGGCGGCGCTCGATGGTGATGCCTATGTGCGCATCCTGCTGACGCGCGGCGTCGGAGAGATCGTGTACGACCCCTCGGCATGCCCGTCGCCGTCGGTGGTGGTGATCGTGAAGCCGCACGCCGACCCGCCGGCTTCGGCGCTCGCGGACGGTGTTCGCCTCGCCCTCGCCGACATCGTCCGTAACCACCCGGGCAGCGTCGATCCCGCGATCAAGTCGAACAATCTGCTGAACAACGCGCTCGCGATGCAGCAGGCCTACCGCGAGGGCGCGTTCGAAGCGCTCATGAAGAACCACCGCGGCGAGCTCTGCGAGTGCGCACAGTCGAACATCTTCTTCGTGCGCAACGGCGTGCTCCTCACGCCACCGGCGTCGGCGGGGCTGCTGGTGGGCATCACGCGTGCGTTCGTGCTGGATCTGGCCGCCGGGATCGGCGTCCCCGTCGAGGAGTGCGTGCTGCGCGAGGACGACCTCGCGTCGGTGGACGAAGCCTTCATCACCAGCACCACGCGCGAGATCGTGCCTGTCGTGACGATCGGCTCCCACACGATCGGCGGTGGACGCCCGGGCCCTGTCACGCAGTCCCTGATCGCCGCCTTCACGGCCGCGATCCCGAACCACCTCTCGTAATCGGATTGCCGTCCGCCGGATAGAATCCGGCGGCTGCGCCACGTTTGGCGTGTTCAGACGCCGACGGGTTCCTCGGCGTATTCGGCCATCGGGGGACACGCGCACACCAGGTTGCGATCGCCGTACGGGTTGTCGACGCGTCCGACGGCGGGCCACACCTTGTGGGTGCGCAGGTACGGCAGGGGGAACGCAGCGTGACTGCGCGAGTACGGCCGCGTCCACTCGTCGGCCATCACCACGGCCGCCGTGTGCGGCGCGTGCTTCAGCGCGTTGTCCTTCGCGTCGACGGTCCCGTCGACCACGGACTGGATTTCGGCCCTGATCGCGAGCATGGCGTCGCAGAAGCGATCGAGCTCCGCGCGGTCCTCGCTCTCGGTCGGCTCGCTCATGAGCGTCCCCGGTACCGGGAACGACACCGTCGGCGCGTGGAAGCCGAAGTCCATGAGGCGCTTGGCCACGTCCATCTCGTCGATGCCAGAGGCCTGCTTCAACGGACGCAGATCGAGGATCAACTCGTGCGCCACGCGCCCGTGGCGCCCGGTGTAGAGCACCGCGTACGGGCCTTCCAGCCGCGCCTTGATGTAGTTGGCGTTGAGGATCGCGTGACGCGTGGCCTCGGTCATCCCGTCGCCGCCGAGCATCGACATGTAGGCGTACGAGATCAGCAGGATGAGCGCGCTGCCCCACGGCGCCGCCGCCACCGCGTGGATGCCCGTTGCACCACCGCCCGTCGCCACGACGGGATGCGACGGCAGGTACGGTGCGAGGTGGCTGGCCACACCGATGGGGCCCATGCCGGGACCGCCGCCGCCATGCGGGATCGCGAACGTCTTGTGGAGGTTCAGGTGGCACACGTCGGCGCCGATGAGCGCCGGGCTGGTGAGGCCTACCTGCGCGTTCATGTTCGCGCCGTCCATGTAAACCTGACCGCCGTGCGCGTGCACGATCTCGCAGATTTCGCGGATGGCGTCCTCGTACACGCCGTGCGTCGAGGGATAGGTGACCATCAACGCGGCGAGCGTGTCGGCGTGCTCCGCCGCCTTGGCGCGCAGATCCGCGACGTCCACGTTGCCGTTGGCGTCGCACGCAACGACCACCACCTTCATGCCCGCCATCACCGCACTCGCGGGATTGGTGCCGTGCGCAGACGAGGGGATGAGGGCCACGGTGCGATGCACGTCTCCGCGCGACCGGTGGTAGGCGCGGATCACATTCAGGCCGGCCAACTCACCCTGCGCACCGGAGTTGGGCTGCAGCGACACGGCCGCGAAGCCCGTGACGTCGCACAGGATGCGCTCCATGTCCGCGAAGATGGCGGCATATCCGGCCGCCTGCTCGACGGGCACGAACGGATGCAGGGCCGCGAACCCCGCCCAGGTGATGGGCAGCATCTCCGCGGCGGCATTCAGCTTCATCGTGCACGACCCGAGCGGAATCATCGACGTGTCGAGGCCGATGTCCTTCCGCTCGAGGTGACGGATGTAGCGCGTGAGCTGCAGTTCCGATCGGTGCGTGGTGAAGACCGGGTGCGTGAGGAACGCCGACGCGCGCCGCAGGCCCGTCGGAATCGCCGATGCCGTGGCACCATCGAGTTGAACTGCGCACCCCGTCGAGGCGAACACGTTCGCGACCGCTGACACATCCGCGTCGGTGGCCGTTTCGTCGAGGCTGATGCCAATCGAGCCGTCGGCCAGGTAGCGCAGGTTGATGCGCGCGGCCTCCGCGGCAGCACGCACGGTACCGGCGTCGACACCGGACACGCGAATCGTGTCGAAGAACGCGGCGTTGTGCTGCGTGAGCCCCATCGACGTGAGCACACCGGCCAGTCGCGCGGCACGACCGTGCACGCGGCTGGCGATGTGCGTCAACCCCTCGGCGCCATGATGAACCGCGTAGAACGCGGCGATGTTGGCCAGCAGCGCCTGCGCCGTGCAGATGTTGGACGTCGCCTTCTCGCGGCGGATGTGCTGTTCGCGCGTCTGGAGCGCCATGCGGTACGCCGGCGTGCCCTGGGCATCCACAGACACGCCGATGATACGGCCCGGCGACTGCCGCACGTACGCCTCGCGCGTGGCAAAGAACGCCGCGTGCGGGCCACCGTAGCCGAGCGGCACCCCGAAGCGCTGCGCCGACCCGTAGACGACGTCGGCGCCGAGCTCACCCGGCGGCACGAGCAGCGTGAGGGCGAGCAGGTCGGAGCCCACGGCCACGAGCGCGCCGGCATCATGCGCGCGTGTGATGAGCGGCGCGATGTCGGTCACCGCACCATACCCATCCGGGTACTGCACCAGCACACCGTACACATCGTCGGCCAACGTCGTCGCCTCGGCGGCGAAC
The DNA here is from genome assembly GCA_020845575.1 of Acidobacteriota bacterium. Classification (NCBI taxonomy): domain Bacteria; kingdom Pseudomonadati; phylum Acidobacteriota; species Acidobacteriota bacterium. Next base: position 5,983 of record JADLFL010000032.1, read on the forward strand.
TCGACGGTGAGGCCGAGCGGCTCCGCGCGAGAGACGAGCAGTTCACGCGTCTGCGGGAACACCTCGCCAACCACGAGGAAGCGCAGCGCAGACGCCGGCTTCTTGCTGACGCGGCGCAGCAGCGTCATGGCTTCGGCGGCGGCGGTCGCCTCGTCGAGCAGCGACGCGTTGGCCACGTCCATGCCGGTGAGGTCGCTGACGGCGGTCTGGAACGTGAGGAGCGCCTCGAGACGGCCCTGCGCGATCTCGGCCTGGTACGGCGTGTAGGGCGTGTACCAGCCCGGGTTCTCCAGCACCATCCGCTGAATCACCGCCGGCGTGTGCGTGCCGTAGTAACCCGTCCCGATGAACGAGCGGAAGGGCGCGTTCATGGATTCCAGCGTGCGCAGCCGCGCGAGGAACTCCGCTTCCGTCTCCGCGCGTGGCTGCACGAGCGGGTCGGCGCGACGAATGTGCGGCGGCACCACCTGGTCGACGAGCGCGTCGAGCGTCGGCACGCCGAGCGCGCGCAGCATCGCGTCGCGATCGGCGGGACCCGGGCCTACATGTCGGAGCGTGAATGCGTCAGGAGCGGCTTGCGCGTCGGTCATGTACTGCTCTGTCACCCGATGTGCTGTTGGTAGGCGGCGGCGTCGAGAAGCGCGTCGACATCAGCGGCCGATGAGGGGCGTACGCGGATGATCCACGCGGCGTGCGGGTCGCTGTTGACCTGTTCGGGCGCGCTCGTGAGGGCCTCGTTCACCTCGACGATCTCTCCGGCTACAGGCGAGAACAGCTCGGAAACCGCCTTCACCGATTCGATCGTGCCGAACACCTCGCCCTGCGTGAGCACGCGGCCCGCCTGTGGCAACTCGACGAACACCACGTCGCCGAGTTGCTGCTGCGCGTAGTCGGTGATGCCGATGTCGGCCGTCTCACCGCTGCTGCGAATCCATTCGTGGTCCCTGGTGTACTTCAGGTCGGCTGGGTACATCGCGTGTCAGCTCCTCGGCCGCTTGTAGAACGGCATGGGGACGATGCGGGCGGCGGCGCGCCGTCCGCGAACCTCGACGTGAATCGGGCGATCGGGCTCGGCCAGCGGTGCAGGCACGTACGCCATGCCGATGGCCTTTTTCAGGAACGGCGTCTGCGTGCCGCTCGTCACCGTGCCCACCGCCACGTCGTCCACGATCACCGGGTAGCCATGGCGTGCGATGGCGCGGTCCACCATCTCGAACCCGACGAGCGTGCGTTCGATACCATTCGTCTTCTGCGCCTTGAGTACGTCGGACCCGTTGAACGACTCCTTCTTCCACCCGACTACCCAACCGAGTCCGGCTTCGAGCACCGTGGTGGTGTCGTCCATGTCGTTGCCGAACAGGCGCATCGACGCTTCGAGACGCAGCGTGTCTCGTGCGCCAAGGCCCGCGGGGATGACACCCGCATCGGCACCGGCGCGCAGGATGCTCGTCCACACGTGCGCGGCCTGCGCCGGCGGCACGAATACTTCGAAGCCGTCCTCGCCGGTGTAGCCCGTGCGGGAGATCGTGCTCCGCACGCCGGCCACTTCACCGGGTTCGAACCAGTAGTACTTCATGTCGGCGAGCGGCACGGCGGTGAGCGACTGCAGGACCTCGGTGGCCAGCGGTCCCTGCAACGCCAGCAGCGCGTAGCGGCTGCTCGTGTTCACGGCGGGCGCATCTGTGAACTCGCGCACCTGACTCTGGATCCAGGCGAAGTCCTTCTCGATGTTCGAGGCGTTGACCACGAGCAGGTAGTGGTCCTCGGCCATCCGGTACACGAGCAGGTCGTCCACGAACGTGCCCTGGGGCGTCGTGAGCGCGGAGTACTGGATCTGGCCAACGGCGAGCCTCGACGCGTCGTTGGACGAAATCTTCTGCACGGCGGCGAGCGCGTCGGCGCCGGCGATCTCGATTTCGCCCATGTGACTCACGTCGAACAGGCCCGCACGCGTGCGCACGGCCATGTGTTCGTCGGTGATTCCCGAGTACTCGACGGGCATGTCCCATCCGCCGAAGGGCACCATCCGGGCCTTGTGCGAGAGGTGTGTCGCGTGGAGCGGTGTCTGTTTGAGACTGGTGGCAGGAGTGTCTGACATGCACGGAAGGCGCGCCCCGGATGGGGCGCGGCCGTTCAACAATACAGGCTCAGGGGCGTGAGGCTCAAGGCAGGCGGCCCGTCAGCTGTTCGGGATCGCGGCGCCCTTCACCTTGATGTTCCGGAACGACACGCGGTTGCCGTGATCCTGCAGGAGGATGTGGCCGCTCTTGGCCTTGCCGAACCCGGTGAAATCCTTGTACTTGCTGATCGCCACCAGCGTGTCGAACTCGGCGCTGGCCCTGTCGAACTCCACGATCTTCGTGCCGTTCAGCCAGTGCTCGACCTTCGTGCCCTTGGACAGGATGCGGGCCGTGTTCCACTCGCCGACGGGCTTCACGGGCTTGCTGGCCGATGCGGTGATGAGATCGTAAAGCGACCCGAACGTGCGGTTGCCGCCGCGCCCTTCCTTGGCATCCGGATGGACGGCATCGTCCAGGAGCTGGTACTCGAGGCCGATCGCAGACCCGCGCCCCGGCGTGCCGAGCTTCTCGGTGACGAAGTACTTGATGCCGCTGTTGGCGCCCTTCGTGAGGCGAACGTCGACCTTCAGTTCGAAGTCCCCGTACTCGTCGAGCGTCACGATGTCGCCGCCATGCGCCGCTTCCCCACCGCCAGACTCGATGACGGAGAGGATGCCGTCCTTGATCTCCCAGCCCCTGGCCGGGAACGTGTCGGCATGCGCGTTGCGCCAGCCCGCCGTCGTCTTGCCATCGAACAGCAGGCGCCAGCCGTCGCTCTGTTCCTGCGCCGTCAGGGTGTTGTCGGCGTGCACGACCACTCCCATGACGGACGGTGCGGCAGAGGCCGCCAGCAGGGACGCGCCCAACGCGAACGAGGCCACCCCCACGACGGGAGCCATGAGGCGGTACGGGTTCGGTGATGACGACATGATGACGCTCCTCGGCCGCGAACACGCGGGCCCTGCAAATAGGTGTATCGCCGCACTGTAGTGCACTCGCCGCCGCGTGTCGAGTCGGCCCCGTGGCGCGTCGCGGACCGCAGACGCGGGTCTTCCCGGAATCGGTCGACGCACATCGTCATCGACGCGATGGCCGGCGTGGACGCCGACGAGCCGACGATTGCCACACGCCGGGCGGCGTACGTCTCCATGGGTTTCATCCCGGTGCGGGCAACGCCTGACCCGGCTGGCGTCACTTGACCCTGCAGGAGGCGGGATCCACACTCCGCGACAGGAGACCACTGCAATGACCAGTGACAAGGGCGAACGCGTCGAAGTGCTGCAGGGCACGCTCGATCTCATCGTGCTGCGGGCATTGGCCACCATGGGTCCACAGCACGCGTACGGTCTCGCCGCCAGGCTCGCGCAGGTGGCAGACGATCCGTTCCCGCTGAACCAGGGCACGCTGTACGTGGCCCTGACGCGACTCGACCAGCGGGGCTGGATCACGGGCACCTGGCAGCGCACCGAGTCCAGTCGCGAGGCGAAGTTCTACAGCATCACGCGCGCGGGCCGGAAGGCCCTCGACCACGAAACGCAGCGCTGGCATCGGCTGGCCGGATTCGTGGAGAAACTCCTACGGGAGCCGCCGTGATCGCCGAGAGGGCACCGAGGCTGTCAGTTCCCATCATGGATTGAGGGGTATGGCGTCGGCGTCTGGCATGGCGTTCCGGTGACAACCCCTGCCAAGGCTTCCCACATGGGCGAGAATGGGCGCAATGACTCCATCCATGGATGCCCTGACTGCCCTTCAGACCCGCACGGCCAGTCCGAAGTTGACCGACCCGGCGCCGACGGCCGCCGAACTCGAACAGGTGCTCAAGGCGGGCCTGCGCGCGCCCGATCACGCCAAGCTGCGTCCCTGGCGGTTCCTCGTCGTCTCCGGCGAGGGGCGCGAGCGCCTCGGCCAGTTGCTGGTCGACGCCCGCGCGCCGGAGACCGACGCCGAGCGCGACTCGCTTCGTGCCACGATGCTGCGGGCACCGCTGATCATCGTCGCAATCGCGAAGATGAAGGAACATCCGAACGTCCCGCGGCTCGAACAGGTGGCGTCGACGGCGGCGGCCGTGCAGAACATGGCCGTTGCGCTGCATGCGCTCGGCTACGCGTCGGTCTGGCGTACGGGCCCGACAGCCTCCGATCCGCGCGTCAAGGCCGCACTTGGGCTCGACGCGCACGACGAGATCGTGAGCTACCTCTACGTCGGCACGCCCGTCGTCCCCGATCGTCCGGCGCCGGAGCATGCGCTGAGCGACTTCGTGGAGTTCTGGAGCTAGCATCTGGATCCGCCAGGGGTGGCCCCCTGGCCTCCATCTGCCGAAGGTCCCTGCCTTCGGCCGTCCCTCAACACGGTTGCCCGCTACCGATGGCCGATTGTCCCGCGCGCCATGACGCCGCAGGCGCGAAGGCGAGCCGGGATCATGGTTTCAGCTTCGGCGGTGGGCCGTCGTGGACAAGGCTTGGATGAAGCGTGGCTGTGACGTTCGTGTACGTGTCTCGGGCGCGGCGGACAGGTGGCCGGACCGCGTCGGGCTCCTCCGGGATCGCCGTACCCGTGAGCACGGCATCGTTGGTGCGCGCATGCGGCGTCTTGTACGCGAGGTAGGCACATAGCGTGTGGTAGCTGATGTCGAGCACGCGGCACGCTTCACGCTTGTTGCCACTGGTGCGCGACAGCACGTAGCGCGCGTACCGGCTCGCCCACCCGCGCATCGTCTCGTCGCCCGGATCGGGAGGCAGAAACGTATCCCTGTATCGCCCCGTGACGGCACCGGGCAGGTCGTCGAGGCGGATGACGTGCGACGCCGACAGCGTCACCGCGCGCTCGATCACGCGTTCGAGTTCGCGCACGTTGCCCGGCCAGTCGTACACGACGAGCGCTTCCATCGCCTCGACGGACAGACGATACGGCTGTTCCCCCGCACACCGGCGCAGCATCATGTCGGCCAGGAACGGCACATCGTCCTTGCGTGCGCGCAGGGGTGGGACGGCAATCTCGATTGCATTGAGGCGATAGAACAGGTCCCAGCGGAAGTCCCCGCTCCGGCAGAGCGCTTCGAGCGGTCTGTTGGTGGCCACGACGATGCGGACGTCCACGCGCCGGCTGCCATGTCCGCCGACGCGTTCGACCGTCGGATCCTGGATCACGCGCAACAGCTTGGCCTGCGCCGACGGCGACAGATCCGACACCTCGTCCAGGAACAGCGTGCCGCGATCAGCGAGCTCGAACTTGCCGCGACGGCCACGCACGCCCGTTGCCGTCCGCTCCTCGATCCCGAACAGCTCCGCTTCGAGCAGCGTCTCGACGATCGCCGCGCAGTTGAGCGTCACGAACGGTCCGCCGCGCCGATCGCTCATCGCGTGTACACGCCTGGCGACCAGTTCCTTGCCAACCCCGCTTTCACCTTCGATCAGCACGATGAAGTTCTTGCTGGCCGCCCTGACGATGCGCTCGTGCAGCGTCCGCATGACGAGCGAGGCGCCGAGCAGATCGCCCTGCTCGGCGCTGAGCGCCTGAACGATGCAGTCCACGTCGACCTTACGCTCGACGTCGCGCAGCAAGGGCTCGAGCGAGCCCAGCAGCGACACCACAGACACGGCCGGGCTCATCATCTCCACCGAACCCACCGCCGTGACACGCAGATCGTCGCTGCCGCCCGGCACCAGCGCGCGGGTCGCGGTGAGCGCGAGCGGTTCGTCCGCCAGGTGAATGGCCGGAGCCACGAGCCCGCACGCCCTCGCCAGCAGGCGCTCCAGCGCTTCCCTCGGGGCTGCCTCCCCGCGGAGAACCAGAACGGCCTCACGCAGGAAGGCGTCGGGTGCAAGTCGGCCTCCTGTCTGGGCCGGCTGGATGGTTCGCTCGGACATGGCCACTCCTGGTGACGCGACAGCGCCTCGACACGGACGTGCTGACACTCCGCTGATTCAAGCCGACGGCCAGCGGATGCCGAAACCTTCATGGTCTTCGGACACGCGATCCGTCTCGACCGCTTCACGCGAGGCGAAGGCACCCGGCGCGGATGGGAAGTTGCTACACATGTCGCCACGCACGCTCCAGCGCCCACGCCGCCTCGTATTGCGGCCCCTGCCGCGTGAGCCGGCACACCTCACACCGCACCACGTGCGCGGTCGACGTCGAACTGCCGTACTGCCCTGTCGCGAGCCGCAGCGTCATGAGCCGGCCGGGCCGGACGGGCGCCGTGAGCCGGCAGCGCAACCCGTGCGCGGACACATCGATGACTTCGAGCACGCGCGCACCCGGCACCTGCGGTGGCTCCGCGGATACGACGTGCGAGCCGTGCACGCGCGCTTCGCGCCGGCGTTCGTTGAGGATGAAGTCGGCCATCAGCACGCCTCCCAGTCCATCGACACGCTCAGACACAACAGTCTGATCCGCTGCGTACTGCCAAGCACCCTGATCGCGTACACGCGATCGCCCGTGCCCGCGACGTAGATCGACGCGGCCGTCGCCGTTCCGCGCGGCGTGACGACGAGGCGCGTCATCGCACCGAGTTGCACCGGCGCGCTCCCCGCCGCGATCGTGCCCGTGCCATCGGCGTTGGGGATGCTCCGTTCGATAGCCAGACGTGCACGCCCTTCCCGGAACACTCGCGTCCACGGCGTGACCGGCCCATCGGCGCCGCTCGCCACGTCGGCCGACGTGATGCCGTTGCCGTTGCCGTCGGCGATCACGCGCCACCGCTCGGGCTCTGACAGATCGAACTCGAGCGCGAGGCTGCGCCGCTGCCGGCGGGCGTCCTGCGCCAGGCGCCGCAGGTCGGCCGCCACGCCGCGCGCGGCTTCACGACTCGCGCGCGCGTCGCCCAGATCGGCGAGCGTCTGCCAGCTCCCTGCCGCGACGAGGCCGACGATCGCGAGCACGATCAGGACCTCGATGAGCGAGGCCCCGCGACGCGGGCACCTCGCTCCCGGCGACTCACTTCGCCGTGGGTTTGGCATCGGCCTGCGCACCGATAGTCAGGTACTGCCGCAGCTTCAGGAACGACTTCTCGCCGATGCCCTGGATGACCATCAGGTCCTCGAGCTTCTTGAACGGGCCGTTCTTCTCGCGGTGCGAGACGATGCGCCGGGCCATGCTGGGGCCGATGCCGGGCAGGGCTTCCAGTTGGACCGCGGTGGCGGTGTTGATGTTGACGGTCTGCGTCGGCGCGGCGGCGCGCGACTCCTGCGTTGCGGCGTGCGACGACACGGGCACTGCCAGCGGCAGCGTCAGCGCCAGGATCAGGGCGATCAACGAACGGGTCATGACACTCCTCCTCCGCCCGCGCGATCGCGGACGTGACGCGCGCAGCCGGGAATGGCCGCGAGCCGAGATGCGCGGCGCCGACATCAGCCGGGAGGTTGTTCCGCTCACGTGACGAACAGTCACACGCCGGGCCGCGCACGACGTCAGGAATAGCAAGGCGCGCGCCAGTCTCGGTACCGCTGGCGGTCCGTTCACGTAACCTGTTGTCTACGAATAAGATGGCGTGTCGCGATGACGGACCGGCGCGGGCCCGCGCCACGCACGACGCGTGCGCGAAGCGGTAACGCCAGAAGACATGCGCAACTGGCGTTGTCGCTCGGCACCGGCATGCCGTATGCCGCGCGGTCTTGTCCGCACTCGACCTGGTGCTCGGCGCCGCCGGTGCCCGGTGTCGGTGAGCGGGAGGACCTGGTACGGATTCGCTGGACCAGCGATGCCGCGACCGCGACGCCTGTCGGGTTCGCGTGCGTGACGGCCGCCGTGCACGCGGCGTTTGACGGCATCGTCGCGCAGGGGACCGATTCGTGCCCGTCACAGTGCCGTCCGGCACGGCCAGTTGCCGGTCCCGGACGACGGCCCTCCCCGCGCGGCGGCAAGGGGGGCGGCACGGCATGCCGAGCATCAGGCCGACGCGCTCCACTGCACGACGAATGGCGTGATGGGTGATCGCGTTCGCCGGCCGGTTCACGAGTCAACGGCGTTACACTGGACCGTCGCCTCTACCGATGCTCGTTCCCGCAGCGCACCATGTCGCGAGCGGCGCGTTGAGTCTGGACGACGCACTCCAGCGTTTCGTGCGCCGATATGGCGTCGCACCGTCCGACCGGTCCCACGTGCTGCGAGCCCTCACCTGCTTGGAAGACTCAGACGCCGATCCTCCGCTGCCCGTCGGCTCGTCGGCCACGCGGTGGGCGGCGATCACGATCTGCTTCACCGCACAGGTCCCATGCGCCGTGCGCAGCTACGTCGAGTGACGTGGCCCGGGTGTGTGTGACGTGGCCGTACCGACACTGAAACGTTCGCTCGGGATGTGGGCCATCGTCGGCCTCGGTCTCGGCTACATGGCTCCGGTCACCGTGTTCGACACCTTCGGCATCGTCTCGAAGGCGACCAATGGCGTCGTGCCCACTGCCTATCTGGTCGGTCTGGTGGTGCTCTTGTTCACTGCACTGAGCTACGGCCAGATGGTACGCGCGTTTCCGACAGCCGGGTCGGCGTACACCTACACGCGGGAAGCGATCCATCCAGGCCTGGGCTTCCTCGTCGGCTGGGCCTCTCTTCTCGACTATCTGCTCCTGCCCGTCGTCAACGCCGTGATCGTTCGCCTGTACATGGAGCAACTCTTCCCCGATGTGCCCGGTGCCATCTGGGTGATTGGTGTAGCCACCGTGCTGGTCGGGCTCAACGTCGTCAGTGTGAGGACCACGTCTCGTGTCAACGGCGTGCTGCTGATCGCCGCGCTCGCAGGGATCGTCGCCTTCGTCGCGCTCGCGGGGATCCAGATATCCCGGGGCCTCGGCACCGGAACGATCTTCACGCTGTGGCCGCTCTGGCACGATGGGGTCCAGTTCCCGGCGGTGCTTGCGGGGACCACGATCGTCGCTTTCTCGTTCATCGGCTTCGACGCGGTGACGATGTACACCGAGGAGGCGAAGGACGAGCGGACCGTGCCGCGCGCCATCGTCCTGACCGTACTGTTCGGCGGCATCGTCTTTCTGCTCGGCGCCTGGTTCGCACAGGCCGCTTTCCCGACGCTCGACGCGTTCGCGTTCACCGACGACACGCTGCCCGAACTCGGATTGCTCGTCGGCGGTCCGGTGTTCCAGGTGATCTTCGTCGCCGTCGCGTTCGCCGCGGCGGTGGCCTCCGGCCTCTCGTCGCACGCCAGCGTCTCCCGGCTGCTCTACGTCATGGGCCGGAATGGCGTGCTGACTCCGAAGCGGTTCTTCGGCAGTGTGCATCCGCGCTTGCGCACCCCGGTGTTCTCGACGGTCATCGCGGGACTGGTGGTGCTCCTGGCCATCGCGCCGACGCTCGATCTCATCTCGTCGACGATCAACTTCGGCGCCCTCATCGCCTTCACCTTCGTCAACATCTCGGTCATCGCGCACTACGCGATCAGGCAGGGCCAGCGACGCACCGTCACCGACATCGTCCGTTTCATCGTGCTGCCGGTGCTTGGTGCGATCGGCACGGGCCTGCTCTGGGTGCACCTCAGCATCGACGCCATGGTCGCCGGCACGCTCTGGTCGGCGATCGGCATCGTGATCCTGCTCGGCTTGACGCGAGGATTCCGCCGGCCGGTCGCCGAACTCGGCATCGATGGCACCGACGCCGTCCAGTCAGGCTGAACGACGACGGGACCACCCGGCAGGTCAGCCACTGCCCCATCGGAATCGACGCGCGTCGTGAAGCCCGTTCGCTCCATCCGATGCGGTGCCCGGTGGCTTGCCGCGCCGTCGCGCTGGCGCGCAGGCGGGCCGGTGGCCCCTCACGTGCCCGTCTGCGTCGCGCGGTACCACTCCACCGTCTGCCTCAGGCCTTCCTCGAGGCCGACGAGCGGGGTGTAACCGAGCAGATCGCGGGCGCGGGTGATGTCGGCGAGGGAGTCGCGGACGTCGCCGGCGCGCGACGGGCCGTACACGGGATCGGCGGTCGCGCCGGTGATGCGCTTGAGTGTGTGGAACAGATCGTTGAGCGAAATGCGTGTATTGGTGGCCACGTTGATGACAGCGCCGCTCACCGCGCTGTCGGCCTGCGAGGCACGCAACGCGCCGTCGACCACGTTGGTCACGAATGTGAAGTCGCGCGTCTGTTCGCCGTCGCCGTGAATCGTGGGACTGCGCCCCTCGACGAGATACCTGATGAACAGCGAGATGACGCCCGAATACGCCGACGAGGGGTCCTGCCGCGGGCCGAACACGTTGAAGTAGCGGATCGTCACCGTGGACAGCCCGTACAACTGCGTGAACATCTGCATGTACTGCTCGCCGACGAGCTTCTGCAGCGCGTACGGCGACAGCGGCGCCGTGGGCATGTCTTCCTGCTTGGGCAGCGGGGCGGCGTTGCCATAGGCCGACGAACTGCCCGCGTACACCACACGCTTCACGCCGGCGTCGCGCGCGGCCACGAGCAGGCTCAGCGTCGCGTCGATGTTGGCGCGGTTGGATGTCAGCGGGTCTTCCACCGAGCGCGGCACCGATGGAAGGGCGGCCTGGTGCAGCACGAAGTCGACGCCCCGCACGGCCTCTGCCGCGAACGCGGGATCGGCCAGATCGCCTTCGAGCAACTCCACATCGTCGATGTGCGCGAGGTTGGCGCGCTTGCCCGTGATGAGGCTGTCTGCCACGCGTACGCGATCGCCGCGGCGGCGCAGCGCTTCCACCATGTGCGACCCGATGAACCCCGCCCCGCCCGTGACCAGATAGAACGCCATCCCGCTGCTCGCCTCCGCGGCGCACCAGCGCCGGATCGTGTGTTCTCGATGTATCGGCAGTGCGGCAGTCGTCCGATAAGCCGAATTCTGTCGGCCCGCGCGTCCTCGCGGACGCACGAGCGGGCGATCATTCCTCTGGGACCGGCATCACTGACGGCCTCGAGCAACCTACCCGGAGGCTTCGGACGGGCCGTCCTCGAACGCCTCCCTATTTGGTCTTGCTCCGTGCGGGGTTTTGCCTGCCACGTCCGTTGCCGGCCGCGCGGTGCGCTCTTACCGCACCTTTTCACCCTTGCTTGCGAGCCGAAGCTCACGTCAGCTGTGTGTTTTCTGTGCCACTTTCCGTCGGGTCGCCCCGCCCGGGCGTTACCCGGCGCACTGCCCTGCGGAGTTCGGACTTTCCTCCAGCAGCGGGCTCACGCCCCTCTGCCAGCGATCGCCTGAACGACTGCCGCAAGGGGGATCATAGCAACGCCGAATGATGAATGCCGAACATTCAGCCATCCTTCTCCTGCGTGATCCCGTACTGTTCCAGTTTCTTGTAGAGGTTGCTGCGCGGGGTGTCGATCACTTCCGCCGTGCGTGAGATGTTCCAGCCGTGTTCGCGCAGCTTCTCCACCAGGAACTCGCGCTCCACCTGCTCCTTGAACTCCCGCAGCGTCGTCGGCTTGGCCGGCGTGGCACGCGCACCGTCAGCGGCGGCGGCCGGTTCGAACGCCACGGGCGACTCCGCAACGGATGCGACACGCGCGTGGTCAGGCACGTACGCGGCCTGCGGAAGCAAGCCCGACTGCGCGACGGGTGCCGGGGCCGCCGCAGGCGCGCTCCCCGCCGTGACGCCGTCCACGCGCAGGAACTGCCGCACGTCCGCCACATCGACGACGTCGCCGCGCGCCATGATGAGGACGCGCTCGATGGTGTTCTTCAGTTCGCGGATGTTGCCGCGCCACCGGTGCTGCTGCAGCACGCCGAACGCCTCGGGCGTGAAGCGCCGCGTGCGGCCGCCATCGGCGGCAAACAGCTCCGCGAAATGCTTCACGAGCAGCGGGATGTCCTCGGGCCTGTCGCGCAGCGGCGGCACCTGCACGGGAATCACGCTCAGACGGAAGTACAGATCCTCGCGGAACGCGCCGTCGGCGATGGCGGCTTCGAGATCCTTGTTGGTCGCCGCGATCACGCGCACGTCCACCTTGAGCGTCCGCTGCGATCCGATGCGCTCGACCTCGCCTTCCTGAAGCACGCGCAGCACCTTGGCCTGCGTCTTCTGGCTCATGTCGCCCACTTCGTCGAGGAAGATCGTGCCGCGATCGGCCAGTTCGAACTTGCCGATCTGCTTGTCCGTGGCGCCCGTGAAGCTTCCCTTCTCGTGGCCGAACAGCTCGCTCTCGATCAACTCCTCGGGAATCGCCGCGCAGTTCACCTGCACGAACCGCTCGCGCGCGCGCAGGCTGTTGCGGTGGATCGCACGCGCCACGAGCTCCTTGCCCACGCCACTCTCGCCGAGCACCAGCACCGTGGCGTTGGTCGGCGCCGCACGGCCGATCGCGTCGAGGACATGCAGCAGCGCGGGACTCTGCCCGACGATGTTGTAGCGCGCGTCCTCGGCGCCGCGCAGCCGCCGGTTCTCCTGTTCGAGCCGGCCCGCGTTGAGCGCGTTACGCACGGTGAGCAGCACGCGCTCGGTCGAGAGCGGCTTCTCGATGAAGTCCATCGCGCCGAGCTTGGTGGCCTCCACCGCCGTCGCCACGGTGCCGTGACCCGAGATCATCACCACCGGCAGCGCATCGTCCTGGGCCCTGAGGCGCGTGAGCACCTCCAGCCCGTCGAGGCCCGGCATCTTGATGTCGGAGAAGACGAGATCGGGCGCTTCGCTCCGCGCCATCGCAAGTCCCTGCTCGCCCGTTGCGGCGAGCAGGCACGTGTAGCCCTCGTACTCGAGGATCATGCGCAGGCTCTCGCGGATGCCCGCTTCGTCGTCAATCACCAGGATGCGTCCGCTCATGTCGGTGTCTTCAGCGTTGCGCTACGGTTCGCGCGAGGGCCAGTTCATGGGATCGGCGAGCAGACGCGCCAACGTGGCCTCGTCGCCCACGTGAATGCCGAGTTCCTGCGCCTTCGCCAGCTTGCTGCCGGCGTCGGTGCCGGCAATGACCAATGATGTCTTCTTGCTCACCGAGCCCGCGACCTTCGCGCCAAGGGCCGTGAGTTGCGCCGTCGCGTCCTCTCGCGTCATCGCCGACAAGCCCCCCGTCAGCACGATGGTGCGGCCCTCGAGCGGCTTCGGCCCGCGGTCGGGCGGCAGCGGCTCGCCCATGTTGACACCAGCCGCCTCGAGGCGCGCGACGAGGCGCTGCGTCTCTGGCGCGTCGAAGAAGCGGCGCACCGACGTGGCCACCACCGGTCCGATGTCGCGAACGGCCTGCAACTGCTCGACGCTGGCCGTCGCGATCATGCCCATCATCCCGAAGGCATCGGCCAGCGCCTGCGCCCCGCGCTCGCCAACGTGCCTGATGCCCAGACCGAAGATCAGACGTCCGAGACCGTTGGCGCGGCTGCCCTCGATCTGCGCGACGAGCGCCGTGGCCGACTTCTCGCCGAATCGGCGCAGCGTCGTCCCCGGCGTGCCACCACCCTCGTCATGCGACGTCCCCTCGCTCTTGCGCGCCTGCGCCTCGAACTGCAGGACGGCGAGCGTCTCGACGGTGAGCGCGTAGAGATCGGCGAAGTCGTGGACCAGCCCGACGCTCACGAGCTTGTCCACCAGCGCTTCGCCGAGACCGTCGATGTTCATCGCCCGACGTCCGGCGAAATGCTCGAGACTGCGGCGCAGCCGCGCGGGACAACTCGGGTTCGGGCACCGCCAGACCACTTCCTCTTCGGGCCGTTCGAGCGCACTCTGACAAACCGGGCAGTGCGTCGGCATCACGAACGGCGCAAGATCCGTCTGTCGCCGCGACACGATCGCCTTGACGATCTTCGGGATGACGTCGCCGCCCTTCTCGATGAGGACCTCATCGCCGGGCCTGATGTCCTTGCGGCGGATCTCCTCTTCGTTGTGCAGGGTGGCGTGCTGGATCGTCGATCCGGCCAGGAACACGGGGTCGAGGACGGCCTGCGGCGTCACGGCGCCCGTGCGACCGACCTGCAGATCGATCCGGATCAGTCGCGTCGTGGCCTGCTGCGCCGGAAACTTGAACGCGGTGGCCCAGCGCGGGAACTTCGACGTGACGCCGAGCCGCGCGCGATCCTCGCGTGCATCCACCTTGATGACGATGCCATCGGTTTCGAACGGGAGCGCCTGACGCGCATCGGACCACGAGGCGCAGAAGGCCTTCACCGCATCGATGCCGTCGCAGCGCGTCCAATGTCCCTCGACGGGCAGTCCCCACGACGCCAGCGCCGCGAGCAGATCCGCGTGCGTCACCGGCAGTACCGCGACGCCACCGCCAGCCTCGTCGCCCGCCGGCACGTCGCCGACAACGGCTTCATAGAAGAACGCGCGCAGTCCGCGACTGGCTACCAGCGACGGGTCCAGATTGCGCAGCGTGCCGGCCGCGGCGTTGCGCGGATTGGCAAACAGCGGCTCGCCCGTGGATTCGCGACTCTCGTTCAGGCGCGCGAACGCCTGGCGCGGCAGATAAATCTCACCGCGTACCTCGATCCGGCCCGCCGGCGCGTGACGCAAACGCAGCGGAATCGCCTGGATCGTCCTCACGTTGCTCGAGACATCCTCGCCGATCACGCCGTCGCCACGCGTGACACCGCGCACGAATCGCCCCTCGTCATAGGTGATGGCGATGCCGAGCCCGTCGATCTTCAGTTCAGCGACGTAGTGCACGTCGCCGGTCTCCTCCAGCCCCTTGCGCACGCGCTGGTCGAACGCGTCGAGTTCCCCATCGTCGTACGCATTGTCGAGGCTGAGCATCGGGCACAGGTGCGTGGCGGTGTGGAAGCCCTCGGCGGGCCGGCCGCTGACGCGCTGCGTGGGTGAATCGGAAGCGACGAGATCCGGGTGCGCCGTCTCCAGATCGCGCAGCTCGCGCATGAGCGCGTCGAACTCCGCGTCGGAGATCTCCGGATCGTCGTGGATGTAATAACGCTCTTCGTGATGCCTGATGAGGGCGCGAAGCGCGTCGATGCGGTCAGCGGGCGCGGCCATGCGCCAGGGTCAGCGATCGCGGGCGAGAACGTAGTCGGCAAGCCCGATGAGCGCGTCGCGCTCCCGGCTCTCGGGGAACGACGCGAGCTGCCGGCTGGCCTGCTCGGCGTACTCGCCAGCGCGGCGCGTGACCTGCGGGATGATGTCGTACTCGCGCATGAGTCCGAGCAACTGTCGCCACGCCTCCTCGGAGATGTCGGCGTCGCGCACGACCTGCTCGATGATGGGCCGCGCCTGATCGGGCACACGGTCGCGCAGGAGGATCATCGGGAGCGTGAGCTTGCCCTCGCGCAGGTCGCTGGCGATCGGCTTGCCGAGCGCGGCCTGATCCGCCGTGTAGTCCAGCAGATCGTCGACGAGTTGGAAGGCGATCCCGAGATTGAACCCGTAGTCCCAGAGCGCCTGTTCCTGAGCCGGCGTGATCGTCCCGACCATGCCGCCGATGCGCGCCGACCCGGCAAACAGGTACGCGGTCTTGCGGCGGATGATGTCGAAGTGCTCGTCCTCGGTGATCTCCGTGTCGCCGTTCTTGGTGAGCTGGTACAGCTCACCCTCGATCATCTTCAGCGTGATGTCGCAGAGCACGCGCAGGACGTCGATCCTGTCGTAGTGCAGCGCCATCCCGAGCGACTTGATGTACAGGTAGTCGCCGAGCAGGACGGTGACGTCGTTGCCCCACCGCGCGTGCACGGCCAGGCGGCCGCGGCGCAGTTCGGAGTCGTCGATGATGTCGTCGTGGACGAGCGTGGCGGTGTGGATGAACTCGATGACCGACGCGTAGAGCACGGCCATGTCGCTCTTGTCGTGCCCGCCGGCCAGCCGGCTGGCCATGAGCATCACCGCCGGACGCACGCGTTTGCCGCCCGTGTTCTGCAGGTATTTGCCGATCTCCGGGATCAACTCGACGCGCGAGTCGATATGGCGGAGGAAGGCCTGATTGACACGTTCAAGATCGTCCCTGACGGGCTCGAACAACTGCGCGAGATCGGAGGGAGACGAAGAAGGCTGCACGTGCGTAACCTGCGGAATCTCAACACATTGGGGTGGCGCTGTCAACGCGCCTAGCGGCTGGGGTCGATGGCGCCGAAGAGCGCCGCGGCGTTGGCCACCGCCTGCCCGCGCGCCTCGTCCGGCGTGAGGCCGCGAACGTTGGCCACGGTGTCCAGGACGGCCATGACGCGCGCCGGCTCGTTGCGCCCGCCACGCTTGGGCGCCGGGGCGAGAAAGGGGCTGTCGGTCTCGACGAGCCACCTGTCGGCCGGCACCCATCTGGCCACGTCCCGGATGGCCTCTGCCCCGGGGAAGGTGGCGATCCCCGAGAACGAGAGGTGGAAGCCCCGCGAGACGGCCGCTTCGGCCAGCGCCTGGTTGCCCGTGAAGCAATGGAACACGCCGCGCACGCGCCCCTCGCCATGGGCGTCGAGCACGGCGAGCGTGTCGGCATCCGCCTCGCGGGTGTGGATCACGATCGGCAGGTCGCGCGCGACGGCGAGCGCCACCTGACGTCCGAACACCGCACGCTGCCTGTCGCGTGGCGCGAAGTCGTAGTGATAGTCGAGGCCGATCTCGCCCAGCGCGACAGCGCCCGTCCGGTCGAGCGCGGCCCCCACGACGCGATAGACGTCCGCCTCGTCCACCTGCCCAGCGTGATGCGGGTGCACGCCGACAGCAAACCGCACGCCCGGCCACGCGGCACGCACGGCGTCGACGCGGGCAAGTTCCACCGGCGTGACCGCGTCGAGGATACACACGGCGTCAGCGACACCCGCGTCCCTGGCGCGCGCGGCGACGTCGGCGAGGTCGTCGACGAAGTCGTCCCCGGCAATATGACAGTGTGTGTCGATCATCGGCTACCGGATGCGCGTGCCGGGCTGCGGCGGGGTTTCGAACGCGATGAGCTGCGCCCGGCCGTCGGTCTCGGCGGCCAGCACCATCCCGTGCGACACGAGGCCCATCATCGGGCGCGGCGCGAGATTGGCCACAAACGCGATGGTGCGGCCGACCATGGCGTCCGGCGCGTACGACTCGGCGATGCCGGCAAGGATCGTGCGCTCCGATTCGGGCCCATCCTGCACCGTGAGCTTCAGCAACTTCCTGGACTTCGGCACGGCTTCGGCCGCCAGCACCTTGCCGACCTTCAACTCCACCTTCACGAAGTCGTCGATGGTGATGAGGCCCGCGTCGGCACTCGCCGGCGCCGGGGCGACGGGTGATGCCACGGCTGGCGCTGCGGCCGGAGCGGCGGCTGGCGGAGCATCGGGGACTGGCTGTTCGGACACGACTGAGACTCCTGCATTCGGAAGTGTGACCACGGCTGGTGTCGCCGCTTCGGCGGGTACGGCGCGCGGCCACAACGCCTCGCCCGCGGTAGTCGTGACGGGCGCGTGACGCCACGCCGCCTCGACGTCGAGCCGCCTGTCGGCCAGCGGCGTGCGATCGCCAAGACGCGCCAGGATCGCCTGCGACGAGGCTGGCATCACGGGTCCGAGGAGCACGGCCGACAGCCGCAGGCTCTCGGCGGCGGTGTACAGCACCTCGTCGAGCGCCGCGGCGTTGGCCGGATCCCTGGCCAGCGTCCACGGGGCACGCTCGGCGAGGTACTCGTTGGTCGCGTCGAGCAGGCGGTAGACGGCCACCGCGCCCTGATGGAGCGCGTACGTGTCCATCGCGTCGCGATACGTCCGCACCGTGGCCGCGGCCAGATCCTGGAGCGGCGACAGCGACGCCACCGGCGCGAGGGTCCCCTGCCTGTAGCGCACGCCCATCGCCGTGACGCGATTGAGCAGGTTGCCCAGGTTGTTGGCCAGGTCGGTGTTGTAGCGCTCCTCGAATCGCTCGACGCTGAAGTCGCCGTCGGCGCCGTACGCGATCTCCTTGGTGAGATAGAGGCGCAGCGCGTCGGCGCCGAACCGGCTCGCGGCATCGAGCGGATCGACGGCCGTGCCGAGCGACTTGCTCATCTTCTCGCCGCGCAGGTGGACCCACCCGTGCCCGAACACCTGCCTGGGAACCGACAGCCCCGCGCTCATCAGCATGGCGGGCCAGATGACGGCGTGGAAGCGCGTGATGTCCTTGCCCACCACGTGCAGGTCGGCGGGCCACCACGTGTCGAACAGCGTGGGATCGGTACCCAGGCCCACGGCCGACGCGTAGTTGATGAGCGCGTCGAACCACACGTACACCACGCTCGACGGATCGATGGGCAGCGGAATCCCCCACGACTGCCCCGCGCGGCTGATCGAGATGTCTTCGAGACCCGCTTCGAGCAGGCGCAGGATCTCGTTGCGCCGCACGTCGGGCTGCAGGAACTCCGGGTGCGCGGCAAAGTGCGCGAGCAGGCGCTCGCGATAGGCCGACAGCCTGAAGAAGTGATTGCGCTCCTTGATCCAGTCGGGACGCGTGCGGTGCACGGGACAGAGCCCGTCCACCAGATCCTTCTCCTGCTTGAACGCCTCGCAGCCGACGCAGTACCACCCCTCGTAGTCGGCCTGATAGAGGTCGCCCGCATCGGCGATCCGCCGCACCATCGTCTCGACGGCCGCCTTGTGGCGCGGCTGCGTGGTGCGGATGAAGTCGTCGAACGAGAGATCCAGCGCGCCCCAGACGTCGCGGAACTGCTGTTCCATGTCGTCGCAATAGGTCAGCGGATCCTTCCCGAGTTCACGGGCACGCCGGAACACGTTCTGCGAGTGCTCGTCGTTGCCCATCACGAAGTGCACGTCGGCGCCGCGCAGGCGCTGATACCTGGCGATGACGTCGGCCGTGATCTTCTCGTACGCCGTCCCGAGGTGCGGACGGCTGTTGACGTAGTCGATGGCTGTCGTGATGTAAAAGCGCGGCATGATGTCGAGTTCAGGGGACCAGTCTGCCCATCTCACGAAGACTGCAATAGGACGCGTCGGCCAGTATGAGGTGATCCACCACGGTGATCCCCATCACCTCGCCGGCCGCCAGCATCCGCTGCGTCAGCAGCACATCCTCCGGACTCGGCTGCGGATCGCCCGAGGGATGGTTGTGGAACAACACGAGGGCCGCCGCACCGGCCAGCGCCGCCTCACGGAAAACGTCGCGGGGGTGCATGGGCGCCGTGTCTGCCGTGCCACGCGTCAGCACGCGCGCGTGCAGCACGCGATGCCGGCTGTCGAGCAGCAGGACTCCGGCCTGCTCGACGTCCACCGCCCCGTATCGCGGCAACAGGTACCGCGCGGCGTCGATGGGCGCGGCCACCTGCAGACGCACCGGCCCGGCCCGCATCACGGCACGCCGCCCCAGTTCCACCGCGGCGACGATCCGCCCGGCGCGCACGGGCCCGATGCCGGAGACGCGCGCAATCGCGGCGGGCGACCCTCGCCCCACGCCACGCAGGCCTCCCAGTTCGCCGAGCAGACGGTTGGCCAGATCGAGCGCACTGACTCCGCGCGTTCCGTGTCCGAGCACCACGGCCAGCAACTCGTTGTCGCCGAGTGCCCCCCTGCCCCGCTCGGCGAGCTTCTCCCGCGGCCGATCGTCGGGTGAGAGGCCCTTCATGACACGGACCCACCCGGCGCCGCACCCGGAGGCACCGCCAAGCCACTCATCGTACTACGCCCACTCGGTATACTCCTGCGCATGTCCGATCGTCCGGGCACGGTTCGTCCCGTGCTGCGTGCCGTGTGCGCGCCCCTCGTTGCCCTCACGCTTGCCGCCTGCGCCGCGCCACCACAGAAGGAGATGGATCAGGCAGAAGGCGCCATCGCCACCGCCCGCGCCGCCGGCGCCGCGCAGTACGCGGCCACCGAGTTCGCCGCCGCCGAGGCGGCGCTCGCGCGCTCGCACGACGCCGTCGAGCAGCGCGACTACCGGCAGGCCCTCAACCAGGCCCTCGACGCCCGCGAACGCGCCCAGACGGCCGCTCGCGAAGCCGCCGACAAGAAGGCGCTGGCGCGCGGGCAGGCCGAGCGCGCCATCACGTCGCTGGAGCTCGCGCTCGCGCAGGCTCAGCAGCGCCTCGGCGCCGCCATCGCCACGCCGCAGACCGGCCGCCGGCCGGTGGCGCACAACGCGGCGTTCCAGGCGCTGCAGCAGGCCGTCAGCGCGGCGACCGATCGCCTGCAAGAAGCGCGCTCACACGTCGAGGCGCAGCGATTCGACGAGGCGCTGACGGTCGCAACCCCGGTGGCCGACCAGATTCAGGCCGCAATGCGCGCGTTCGAGGCCGCGGAGTCGTCGCCGCCCACGCCGCGGCGCGGTCGCTAGGCGCGACGACGGTGGCAGGAATGTGAAAGTGGCGCGTACTGGCGCGCGGCAAGAACTGCCATTCGACTCGCCCGGTGGCCCGCCTTCGACGAGGGACTGGGCTCGATCATGACCAGCCGCTCATGACGTGAGCCAGGTTCCTTCGCAGAGGACTTCGGCCCAGCCGGTGAGGTAGACGGAGTCGTCTCGCCAGTCCACGTGCTGGCGTCCGCCTGGCGCAACGACCTCGACCTGTCGCGCGGCGCCGCCGAACGCGGCGGCCGCGACAGCGGCGGCGCACGATCCCGTACCCGACGAGTGCGTCGGTCCGACGCCACGCTCGTAGATCAGGATCTCCACCTCGTCGGGCGACACGACGTGGGCGAGCTCGAAATTGACGGCGTCCGGGAACGCGGCATGCTGCTGTAAGGCCGCGCCCACACGCAGCATCGTCCTCGAATCGAGCACGTCCACCAGCCACACGGCCTGTGGATTCCCCATCCAGAGGGTCACCAGGGGCAGCACGTCGCCATCGACGGTGATCTGCTGCTGACGCAGGTCCTCGGGACGTCCCATCGCCGCACGGAACACCGGTCGGCCCCGCTCGTCGTGCGACGTCAGGTCGAGGATCTTGTCGCCAGCGTCCGTGTGGATCACGAACGTCGTGCCCACCGGCGATCCCTGTTCGGCCGCGAGCAGCGCCGCGAGTCCGCGCACGCCGTTGCCCGACACTTCCGCGATCGATCCATCGGCGTTGTGCAGCCGCATGCGCGCGCCACCGGCGACCGGCTCGAAAAGCATCAGGCCATCGGCTCCGATACCCGTCGTGCGCGCGCACATGTGACGCGCGAGCGCTGCGGGATCGTCATGGCGGACGTCCGCGAATCGCGCGTAGAGGAAATCATTACCGTAAGCGTGGGCTTTCCAGAAGTGCATGCGGTCCTCGATCTCGATGGACTGGAGAGGGGTCAGAAGTCACGACGGCTGTCGAGCAGCAATGTCACGGGGCCATCGTTGACGAGCGCCACCTGCAT
Organism: Acidobacteriota bacterium; assembly: GCA_020845575.1. Lineage (NCBI taxonomy): Bacteria > Pseudomonadati > Acidobacteriota > Acidobacteriota bacterium. The sequence goes on from JADLFL010000032.1 coordinate 27,151, forward strand.
GTCGGCCTGGAACACGCCTGTCTCGACGCGGAGCCCCCTCGCGCGCCAGGCCTGGACGGCGCACTCGTACCAGGCCTTCGCTTCGTCCGGCCGCGCGGCGGCGATCCACGACGGACGACGGCCGTTGCGACAGTCGCCCGCCAGCGTGAACTGCGACACGACGAGCAGCGCGCCGCCCGTCCCGGTGATGTCCACGTTCATCCGGCCCTCGGCGTCTGGAAACACGCGGAGGTTGGCCACCTTGTCGACGATGTACGTGAGGTCGGCGTCGGTGTCGCCCACCGTCACGCCGAGCAGGACGAGGAAGCCGACGTCGATCCGCCCGACCACGACCTCGTCGACCGTGACCGCCGCCGATCGCACGCGCTGGACAACGGCTCTCATGCCGTCGTCGTCTGGGTGGCAGTGCGACGCACGACGTGAAGCGGGTGCACGCCGCTCGCGACGGACGGAGCGTCTTCTTCGGCTTCCACACGCCCCGTGCGCGCCATCGTCTCCAGCGGATTCAGGCGCGTGTCGAGCAGGTGACGGGGATGCACGTTCTGGATGGCCTTCAGCATCGACGACTTGATGCCGGGGTGCTCGCGTTCGAGCTCGCCGATCAGGCGCTTGAGGCGCTGGCGCTGGAGGCTCAGGTCGCCGCACGCCGGGCAGCAGCAGCCGACGATGGGGAGTTCGCACGCCATCGCGTAATCGAGCGCTTCCTGTTCGGACACGTATACCAGCGGACGGACCACCACGTGCCGCCCATCGTCCGAGACCAGGCGCGCGGGCATGGCCTTGAGCGCACCGCCGAAGAACAGGTTGAGCAGGAGCGTCTCGATGAAGTCGTCGAGATGGTGGCCGAGCGCGATCTTCGTTGCGCCCTCCTCTTCAGCGATCCGGTACAGGACACCGCGGCGCAGGCGCGCACAGAGCGAACACGGCGTCGCATTGGCGTCGAGGATGTCGTCCATCACCTCGCCGATCTCGGTGTGCTCGACCCGGATCTCCCACCCGCGGTCCTCGCACGCGCGTCGAATCACGTCGTGCTTGAAGTCCTTGTAGCCGGAGTCGACGTTGACGGCGATCACGCTGAACGGGAACGGCGCGCGCTGCCGGATCACGTCGAGCACCTGCAACAGCGCCCAGCTGTCCTTGCCGCCGGACAGGCCGACCATCACGCGATCGTTCCGGGCGAGCAGCCCGTGCTCGATCGAGGCCCTGGCGACCTTCTTCGCGATGCGTGCTTCGAGTGGCGTGGCGTACGACATGGCTGGCTACGGCTTCGGCGGCGGCTGGTACCGATCGTCACGGTACAACGGCGCGATGCGGATGCGCGCGCCGAGAAAGCGACTGTCGCGCACGCCCTCCGCGAACAATGGCACGAACCCTTCGCTCGCGGCGATCGAGATCGCGTACACGCGGTTCAACGGCTGCCCCGGAACGGCCTTGTACGGGAAGCCGCCGGGCATCGGCACGCGGACGGTCTCGCTGTTGTTCGCGCCTGGCGTCACGTGCACGCGCGCGGCACCCGTGTCGATCGTGACGACGGCCGGCGCGGCGCCTGTCGCCACTTCGATGTCGAGCGCCGTCAGCGCCAGCGACGTGAACGCGCCGTCGGCGTGTGGACGCGCAGGCGCCCGGAGGATCAGATCGGCACGCGACTCGCCTCGCACCCAGAACCACTCACCTTCGCGGCCGTACGCGTTGTCGTCGAGGAAGTAGGCCCACACCGCCGGATCGCCCGCGAGCGTTTGCTTGGCCCGCGACGGCGTCACGTTGATCGGCATGTCGTTCACGAGCGAGAGCTCGATGGGCAGCCAGCGGAAAAGGCCGTACTTGGCGTGTGTCTCGGGTCTGAACGACGAGTAGAACGGATTGGCGATGAGCTGCGCCGTGAAGAGACCGCCCACAGCGGCTGCCACCACGGCCGTGCGGACGGTGATCGCGGCGGGCACGAGGAACGCGAAGAGCGCGTAGTAGCCGAGGAAGTACCTGTTGCCGATGGGGCCGCCGCCGCCCGAATACGTGAACGGCATGTAGATCAGGATCGCCACGGACGCGACGGCGAGCGTGCCGACGAGCAGCCACTGGAACGGTTCGCGGCGCTGTCGTCCTGCAACGAGGAACAGCACGAGCGTCAGGACGCCCGGGAAGAAATACGGCACGAGTCCCGTGTGCCGCCCCAGGAAGAAGTACACGATGTTGTGTCGCAACACCGTGGTCAGTGCGTCCGTATTGAAGATGACCTCTGTCAGCAGGCCATCTGTCGCGCGCTTCTCACCCGTCGTGTCGAACGTCAGGTCAGGCGACTGGAACGGGAACCGGCCGTAGAACGTCGAGCGATCGGGACCGCCGCCCTGATAGTTCATGTCGCCGCTGCTGATGCCGTTGGCGAGGAACAACCCGCCCGTGGCAACGAGGAACGCGACGCAGATCCCCGCGACGCGCCACCACTGCCGGCGCCACAACGCGAGCAGCAGCAGCGGTGCGGCCGCAAAGACGTTCAGGGGCTTGGAGAACGTCGCGACGCCGAGCAGTACGCAGGCGACGATGTCCGACCACGGGCTCCGCACGAACGCGCCCCAGCGATCGAGCCACGTGCCTGTCTGCGCCGCCGCTGGCGCCACCTCCTTGTACGCCCACAGGAAGAGCCCGAGCAGCACGAACGACAGGTTGAACAACTCCGGCGTGAGCCAGACGAAGTACACGGGCGCGGCCGACGCGAACAGGAACACGACGGCGTATCCCAGCGCCGCGGACGCCGTGGCGCGTGCGCGCACGAACGCGTACACGGCACCGAAGCACGCCGTGAGGAGGAGCGCGTGCAGCACGAGGAAGCCGTTGGTGCCGACGAGCATGATGAACGGCGCCGCGGCGAGCGGATAGATGAACGACTTGCCGTAGTAGAGCCTGTCGGCGCGCGGGTCTGTGCCCTTCACCCACTTGACGAACGGCGGGCGTCCCTGGAACTCGATGGTGACGCTGCGCCCGCGCTTGAGGAAGATGCCTTCGGGCCCGCTCGGGAACTCGCGCCACACGCGCACGAGGTCCTTGCGCTGGAACTGCATGTCCCGGTCGGCGGCGATGCTGTGGCCCAGGCTGTAGTAGGTCGACTCGTCGCTCTGGAAGCCGAACGCGACGACGGGGAATCGCACAGACAGCGCAAACCCGAGCAGGAGCACGCCGAGCACGATCGTGGCGACGGCTCCCGGCTCGTTCCACACGCGCCCGAGCCGCGCCGCCCCGGGCACGTTCACGCCTTCACCCCATCATCCAGGAACGACAGATCCTCGTGCAGGAGACCCTGTCGCTTCGTGGGCTTCGACACGCGCGCCATCAGGTCATAGAGGCGCTCCATCTTCCGCACGTACGCGTCGATGTCGTAGCGACGGCTCGTGCGCTGCGCCTCGGCGCCGAGCGCGGCACGGCGTACGGGATCGCGTTCGAGCGCCACCACCGCGTCGGCGATGTCGCGCGCGCGCTCCTTCGGCACGACCACCGCGTCGACGCCGTCGCGCAGGATCTCGCACAACCCGTCGGCATCCGTCGACACGATCGGCTTGCCCATCGCGAGCGCTTCGAACGAGGTCAACGGCGTGCCTTCCCACAGCGAGGGAAAGACCACGAGATCGAACGCCGAGAGCACGCGCGCCACGTCGCGCTGGAAGCCGAGGAAGTGCACGCGATCGGCCACGCCGAGCGCCCGCGCCTGCGCCTCGAGCTCACCGTGCAGTTCGCCCTCGCCGGCAAGGTAAATCTGCGCCGATGGAATCTGCTCGACGATCGGACCGACGGCGTCGATGAGGTACTTGTTGCCCTTCGCGGGCATCAGGCGCGTCACGGTACCGACGGCGAACGTCCCCGGCGTGATCCCGAGTGCCTCACGCGCGGCGGCGATCTCCTGCGCGCCGCGCGGACGCCCGAACTCCTCGAGCGGCGCGCCGAGATACACCACGCGCGTCTTCTCCGCCGGCATCTTCCGTGCGCGAATCGTGAACTCCGCCGTCGACTTCGACACGGCGATCGCGAGGTCGGTGTAGGGCGCGAGCAGCGAATCGGCAACCTGCTGGAACCAGGGTGTCGTCGTGTGGTTGGCGTGCTCGTGCAGCAACGCCGCCGTGCCGCGCATTGCTGCCGCGAGACGTCCGAAGGTCGTCGCGCCGTAGCCGTGCAGGTGCAGGACCTGCGTCCCCTTGCGGTCCATCACCTTGAGGAGCGCGGTGAGCGTGGCGGGATCGAACTTGCCCTTGTGCAGGTACGTGACGTCGACGCCGAACTGCTCCAGCGTGTCTTCGGAGGTGTCCTTCTGCCTGAGGCTCACGAGCGACACGTCGAAGCGTGCGGGATCGAAACGCGGCAGCGTCCACGCGAACAGGCGCTTGACGCCGTGCATGCGCGACCCGGCCCATCCCAGGTGATCGCAGACGTGCAGGACGGAAATCTTCTGGCTCACAGCAATCCCTGCGCGCGATACCACGCGATGGTGCGCCTGATGCCCTCGGGCAACCCGACGACGGGGTTGAAACCCAGCTCGGTGCGCGCACGCGTGATGTCGAAGGCGCGGCTCTTCGTGTAGAAGTCCACGCGCCGACGATACAGCGGTGGCTGGATGCGCAACGGCACGCAGACGGCTTCGCAGGCGGCACCCGCGAGCCAGAACGGCCACACGGGCAGGTGCACCGGCAGCGGCGTGACCTTCAGTTCCGTTGCGATGAGATCGACGAGTTCGTTGAGCGTGGTGTAGCGCGGCCCACCGAGGATGTAGGTACGTCCGGCCGCGGCAGGTACCTCGCCGCACAGCCGGAACCCCTCGCACAGATCGTCGATGAACGTGAGGTGATAGAACACCTCGCCCGATCCCAGCACCGGGAAGCGGCGCCGCGAGATGCCCCGGAACATCTTGAGGAAGCGCATGTCGCCCGGACCGTAGATGCCGATCGGTCTCGCGATGACGACCTCGATGCCGCCCTTCACGCCTTCCGCGCGCGCGAGGCGTTCGCCTTCGAGCTTGGTGTCCTGGTACACGTCGCCGGGATTGAACGGTGCGTCCTCGTTGGCGGGCGGATTGGCGACGTGTCCATGGACGCCGCCGGTGCTGCAGTGCACCACACGTGTGGCACCGCCCGCTCGCGCGCCGTCGATCACGTGCTGCACGCCCTGCACGTTGATGGCTCTGTACGCGCTGTCTGGCTGTCCGGCTTCGCGATACGTCGCGGCGATGTGATAGACGATGTCGGTGCCCGCGCATGCGGCGGCGACAGCCCTCGCATCAGTCAGATCGCCAGTGACGATCTCGACACCCGCGTCGCGCAACGCCGCGACGTCTGGCCGCGCCAGGCTCTTCTGCCGCACCAGACCACGCACCTGCACACCCCTGTGACGGAGGTGACGTGCGAGGTGGCCACCGGTGAAGCCGGTGGCGCCCGTGACGAGCACCGTCACCGTCCGTCCTGCCCTCCCGAGGCGGCGGCACCTGCCACGGGCAACACGCGGTGACGCATCGACGCCATCAACATCTCGTAGGCGCGTCGCGTACGCGTGAGATACGACTGCCGGCTGTACTGATCGTCGGCGAGCCGACGGGCGCCATCGACCACACGCCCGGCGAGCGCGGGCTCGACAATCGCCCGCGCGAGGCCATCGGCCAGTGCGTCAGGCGTGGGCTCGACGAGCACGGCGGAATCAGGCGAGAGCACCTGGGTGTGCGTCCGCAGGTTCGTGGCGACGATCGGGCGGGCCGATCGGAGGTACGAATAGATCTTCAGGGGCGTGTTCGTCCCCGAGATCCGCGGAGACACGAGCACGTCGCACGCGTCGACCAGGTGCGGTACCTCCACGGGCGGCCGCTGTCCCGTGAACACGAGTGGCGCGCCGCGTTCGCGCGCACGCGCGGTCATCCCGGCCACCTGTTCGGGCGCGCCGCCTGCGACAAGGACGGCCACGTCGGGCACGCGTGCCTTCAACGCGACGCTGGCGTCGAGCAGCAGATCGAGTCCCTGGTACTGCTCGAAGGTGCCCGTGTAGAGCACGACGGGCTGATCCGGCGTGAGCCCCCACGCGGCGCGCACCGCCGCGCGGCCGGGGCCCGGCGTCGGATCGACGTCGCCGCCCATCACGTTCTCGATGAGGACCGCGCGGTCGCCCACGCCCATCTCGTGCACGGCGTCCTGCAGTTCCTGGCAGATCGTGATCACGACCTGCGACCCACGCACCATGTAGTCCTCGGCGCGCTGGAAGCCCCAGCGCAGCACGCGCGACCGCGAGTACTTGAAGTTGCCGAGTTGCTGCGGGAGGCTCGAGTGCATGTCGTACAGGTGCGGAATCCCGAGGCGTCTGCCGAGCCACACGCCCACCACGCCCATCTCTTCATGGGAGTGGATAGCGTCGTAACGGGTGCGGCCGAGGAAGGCAACCCGCAGGATCGTGAGGACCAGACACGCGTCGAGCACGAGCTTGGTGACCGACGGGCCGATCGGCACGGTCGTCACCAACGGTGGGCGCCAGCTCCTGAAAATCCGGAGGCGTGGGAGTTCCACGTCCCTGCCGATCGGATAGGTCACCAGATCGACGGCATGGCCGTCCTCGACGAGGGCCTTGATGCGGTGATACTCGCTGAATGGCGTACCGCGGGGCTCGAAGAACGGCTCCGGCGCGAGCATCAGGATCCTGAGCGGCGTGGCTGGGGAGGTCACGATACGGGGATTGGGCTGGCGGGTGATGCCCTCACTCGGAACGGGCAGCCGCGCCGCAAAGCTCTCAAGTATAGCCCACGGCACCACCGCCACGAGGGCACGGGCCGGAGTGCGCAGGCGAGTTTGCCCGCTCCTGAGTCGCATGGTACCGTCACACACCGTCCGACCGCCGTGGGCGCGGCCGGCGCCACCTCACCATGTCTCCCCTGTCCGGTCGCGTCAAACGCGCGTCCTCGTTCGCCCTCAAGCTCAGCATCAGTGTTGGGCTCCTGGCCATGCTGTTTCGTCAGACGGACATGAGCGCCGTGCTGGCCCGGCTCCGCCAGGTGGAGCCGGCGTGGGTCGGGCTGGCGCTGCTGGTGCACACCGCCCTGCTCATCGTGAGTGGATGGCGATGGCGGCGGCTGCTGGTCACCCAGGACGTCCACGCCTCGACGTGGCAGCTCACCGTATCCTGCCTGGTCGCCAACTTCTTCAACAACTTCCTGCCGAGCAACATCGGCGGCGACGTCGTGCGCGTGGCGGACACGGCGGGCCTGACCGGATCGCGCACGGTGGCCACGGCTGTCGTCCTGCTCGATCGTGCGCTCGGCTTCATCGCGCTCGTCGCCGTCGCTGCCTGCGGCTCACTGCTGCTCCGGCACGCGCTGCCAGGGACCGGCTACCTCTGGGTGCTGTTGGTCCTCGGGGCCGTCGGTGCGGCGGTCGTGGTATCGCGTCCGGCACTGGTGCCGCGACTGCTCCGCCCCTTGACCCGCGTACGGGAAGAGTGGGTCACCGAACGCCTCGGACGCATCGAGGACATGCTCGGACGCGTCGGGAGCGACAGGGGCCGGCTGCTCCAGGCGTTTGCCGGCGCGGTGGTCGTCCAGGTGCTGGTCGTCCTGTTCTACGTCTGCGTGGCGCGGGGCCTGCACGTCGATCTGCCGCTCCGCGACGCGCTCGTCATCGTGCCCGTGAGCCTGGTCATCCAGCTCGCGCCCGTCTCGATCAACGGATTCGGCGTGCGCGAAGCCGTCTTCTCCTACCTGTTCAAGCGGCTCGGCCACCCCGTGGACGCCGGCCTCGCGCTATCGATCGCCGGGGCCGCCCTCCTCATCCTCACCTCGCTCCCCGGCGGCCTCGTGTTCCTGCTGCGCAAGGAGGGCCTGATGGTCGCGGCCCGGTCGTCCGATATGAGCAAGAGGGAGGTGTAGGCCGCGTCGTTCCGGCGGTCGTCCTCCGGCTTTCGCAGTGAGGACGTTCCATGCACACCATCCGGTACCAGACGCTCGCGACGCTGGCCTTCTGTACCCTGACCGTCGCGGGCTGTGAATCGAACAAGAGCCGCAATCCCCTGAGCCCCACCGTCGCGGGGCCCATTGCCGGCGTCACCATCACGGCGCCCAAGACGCTCGAACCCGTCAACGGGCAGGCGATCACCTCGGGCAACCCCGTGATCCTGCTCATCGAGAACGCCGCGACCACCGGTGAACGTCCGATCTGGCTCCAGGTCGAGATCGCCACCGACACGGCGTTCCAGAACAAGGTCCACACCGGCGACAAGGTCTCGCCCGGATCCGGCGGACGCACGACGTATCAGGTCCCCATCGCGCTGCCGGCCGGCGGCGCCCGCTACTACTGGCGCGCCCGGGCTCTCGATGGCGCCAATACCGGCGAATACTCTGCCGCGTCCAGTTTCGTCATCCAGGACCCCGTCGTGATCGGCATCCCGTCGCCCGCGGGTCCGACGGGCGGCACGGTGGTGACGTCCAACGCCCCGGATCTCACGGTGGCCAATGGCGTGGCGACAGGTCCGCTCGGCGGCCCTGTGGTCTATCGTTTCGAGGTCGCCACCGACGCCAACTTCGCCAACATGGTCGGTGTCCTCGCCGTGCAGCGCAGCGGCGGGTCCACCACGACGGTCCAGCCGACGGGCCTGCAGTACAACACCACCTACTACTGGCGTGTGAACGCCACCGATGGCGTCCTGACGTCGCCGTACTCCCCGACGGCGAGCTTCAAGACGCCCGCGTCGCCGGCGCCGACACCGTCGCCCAATCCCACCAATCCCACGACGCCGACGACACCGACGACGCCCACGACGCCGACCAATCCCGCGCCGGCGCCACCGAGCGGCGGCGCGCGCACGCCCAACCCCGGTCCGGGCCAGCGACTGCCGCTGCCCGACATGTCGTGGGTGGTCGAAGACGTGGCGCGGCAGTACCCGCAGGCTCTGCGCAACTCCTGCCAGGATCACGGGGGCTCCTGGGAGTTCATGGATCGCGTGGTCGACAGGCTGCGCCAGTACGACACCCGCTGGGGCTACAACGGCAAGCGCGGCAACGCCAGCGACCCGTCGCACGACGTGATCGACTACAACTGGGGATCCGATCGCGACGAGGGGACGACCAACGTCTACATCATCGACATCATCGGGGGGCACTGCGGATCGACGCCGTCGCCGGCCTGGATCGATCAGACGGGTGTCACCGCCAGTTCCGGCACCATCGGCCGCTGGACGGGCCGCGGGCGTTTCTGAGTCCCTCATCCCTGCAACCGGGGCGGCGCCCGTCCGCCTCGGTTGACTTCCTTCTCGCCCTATCCAACAATCGTTCGTCCGAATTCCCGGCGGACACGCAATCCCGGTGCGGTCGCCGTGCGCCCGCACCACACGTCAACCACGTCCACGACGACAACGATCCGACGGGGCTCGGAGCGGCTGTTCGACCGTTTCCTCTATGAATTCACGTACTTTGTTGGTCCTGGGGCTGCTGCTCACGCCGGCGCTTGCCGCGGCACAGTCCACTCCCTACGAACAGCGCGGCTTCGTGCAGATCGGTGCCGGAGCCCAGAGCGGCTCGCACGACGTCGTCAGCACGTCGACGTTCACCATCTACGACGAGCAGGGCACGGTGGCCGGCGCGCAGACGTACGGCGGCGGCACCATCCTGAACATCGGCGCGGGCGCGCGGGTGTGGAAGAACCTGGTGCTGGCGCTGAACTACACGCGCAACTCGGACACCATGGATACGGCGGTGGTGGCGCGCGTGCCGCATCCGTTGTTCCTCAACCGGCTGCGTGAAGCGCCGATGCCCGTGAGCGGCCTGAAGCACGAAGAGCAGGCCTATCACGTGAGCCTGAACTGGATGATCCCCATCGGGAAGGACCTCACGCTCGGCGTGGGCGCCGGGCCGTCGTTCGTGGGCGTGTCTCACGAGTTCGCCAGTTCCGCGCGGGTGCAGGAGACGGGCACCGCGCCCGACTTCGCGACCGTGATCGTGCAGGACGTGACGTTCACGCGCGGTGAGAAGACGGGCAAGACGATCAACGTCGGTGCGGACCTCACCTACAACCTGCCGTTCGAGCTCGGTCAGGCGGGCCGCCTGGGCGCGACCCTCGGCTTCAGGTATGCCGGCGGCACCGTGAACCTGCCCACGGGCTCGTCGGGTGACGTGGACGTCAAGTACGGCGGCACCCAGTTCTGGGGCGGCCTCCGCGTCTCCTTCTGATCGCGTTGCCACGAGGATCCACGACCATGAAGCATCTCTTCTCCACCGGTCTCGTCTCGCTGCTCGCGCTCAGCGCCGCCTGCAGCAACAGCTCCAACCCCATGTCGCCATCGGCGACGGGCATCGGCTCCGTATCGGCCGTGCCCGAGGGCACGCCGACGCTCAAAGCCAACACGCCGAGCACGCCTGAGCCCGCCTCGGGTGCCACCACCGAACTCGGCCCCAGCAACACCATCCCCGTGACGCTGTCGGTGACGACCGCCACCGCGACGCACGCCAACACCGTGACGCTCGGTCACCGCTTCCAGTTGTTCGAGGGCACCACGCTGATCGCGGAACCGCTGGTCCCGGCCGGCAGTGGCCGCACGAGCTGGCAGGTGACGGCGCAGCTCAAGTACGACGCGACGTACACGTGGCGCGCGCGCGCGGAACTGGCCGACGCCTATGGGGCGTGGTCACCGACGTGGACGTTCAAGACACCCGCGGCGCCTGTCTCGGGTGCGTTCCGCACGCCCGATCCGGCGCCCGGGACGCGCCTGCCGCTCCCCAACCGCATAGGTGTGGTCGACGCGGCGTTCAGGGCACGCCCCGACCTGGTCAGGCGTTCCTGCCAGGAGCACGGCGGCACGTGGGAGTTCATGGACTACCTGGTCGACGAGCTCCGCAAGGAGGACAACCGCTGGGGCTACAACGGCAAGCGCGGCAACGTGAACGACCCGTCGATGGACGTGGTCGACTACCACTGGGGCGCGGGTCCGAGCGACAACAGCACGCAGGTCTACATCATCGACATCATGTTCCAGCACTGCGGCAACTCGCCGTCGGCGGCATGGATCGATCAGACGGGCATCACGGCCGAGCAGCGCAGCATCGGTCGCTGGACCGGCCGCGGCCGCTTCACCAACTAGCCTCGGCATTTCGCAGGATGGAGCGTCGGCCCTTTTCGGGAAGGAAAGGGCCGACGCTTGCTGTCATCGACGAGGCCCCCGGGGACGAACTGGCTCCGGACGCTCGACGATGACGATCGAGCGCGTGCTGAACGTCAGCCGCCTGTCGTGACGCCAGTCGCGCAACACGTGCCTGAACCTCGCCAGGCGCGCGCGATGCGTCGGATCGAGGGATTCGCCTTCCAGGCGGTCGATGAGGGCCAGTTCGAGCGTCGCGATGGTGGTGTCTGGGGCGAAGGCCAGGAACGCCCGGCCTTGTCCGAGTGACACCAGTTTCACGTCAGGCAGGTCGTCGAACGCATCTTCGCGAACGACGATCAGCGACTGACCGTGGCCGATGGGGAGCAAGTCCACGTCAGGCGGCTCCCCGCTGCCGCCCGCCTCAGCCTCGTCTCTGCCCCGCAGCCTGTCCACGAGCTTCACGATCGCCCACCCGACGTCCGGATCGGTCTGTTGCAGGAATTCCACGGCGTCCTGCGGCAACGTCAACGCCACCAGCGTCGACGGCCTGCCGAACTTGGGCGGTCGTCCTCGGGCCATCGGCCAATTGGACGCGAGGCATTTGCTCAGATCAATGATGATTTTTCGAAGCAATTCATCCGGTGCCGCGAGGACCGGCCCGGAGCGTCGGCTTCACCCGTGAGCCGGATGTAGATAGGGCCGGCCCTCCGGGCCCGGCCGTCGCGGCACCGCTTGCCGTATGATCTCCCCCCGTGGCCGAGGACACGTTCTACAAGTCGTTTTCAGAGAAACAGCTCACCGGCTTCGGCGCCGCACGCCGCAGCCGGATCGAGCGCACGCGCCTCGGCCTGCTCCAGCAGTCCATCCAGCCGCCGGGCCGCTTCGTCGAAGTCGGACCCGGACGCGGCACGCTGGCCGAACTGGCCGTCGCGGCGGGCTGGGACTACACGGCCATCGAGCCCAGCGACATCCTGATCGATGTGCTGACGCAGAAGGGCCTGAAGGTGATCAAGGCCTTCACGCCGCCGATCCCGGGCGACGGCGACTCGCTCGACGTGCTGTATGCCGACCAGGTGATGGAGCACATGCCGGGTATCGATGCGGCGCGCGCCTTCACGTCCGATGCCCTACGCCTCCTTCGTCCCGGCGGCGTCTTCTTCGTCGTCGTGCCGGATTATCTGAAGGAACGGACGTTCTTCTGGGACGTCGACTACACGCACAACTTCGTGACCACCGAGCGGCGGATGCGGCAGCTGTTCAACGATGGCGGTTTTCACGTGGAGCGCGTGGTGCGCAGCATCGGCGTGGCAACGGGGCTGCGGCGTGACGCGCTGGCCGCGGCCGCCGTCCTCGCCAATCTCCCGGGCCTGAACACGTTCTCGCGATGGACGGGCACCGAAGACACTCTCTTCAAGGTGCGCAAGAACCTGTTCGAGACGCTGACCTTCGTCGCGCGCAAGCCCACGACCGGCCGGAACTGATGCACCGTACTTTCCCGTCGCGCGCATGCGACCACTGCCGCATCTGATCGGCTGGCTCCGCTCGCTCTGGGTGCGGGCCGCCCTGACGGTGGCGATCCTGGTCTATCTGGTGCGCCAGGTGGACGCCGGCGATGCGATGCGGGCCATCCTGCACGCCGATCCGCTGGCGCTCGCCGTGGTCGGCGGGCTCGTGCTGCTCGATCGTGCCGTCATGATCTGGCGCTGGGTCCTGCTCCTGCGCGCCAGCGGCACGTCGATCGACACGGCGACGGCGTCACGCATCTTCCTCGTCAGTTCGTTCGTGGGGAGTTTCCTGCCCGCGGGTGTCGGTGGCGACGCCGCGCGTGCCTACGCGCTCGGACAACGGACGTCGCAGCGCGGTGCGGCGGTGGCATCTGTCGCCGTCGACCGCATCCTCGGCGTGGTGGCCATCGCGCTGATGGGTGCGATCGGCGTGGCGTTCTACATGAGCCGGCACGCCGACCCGCAGATTCGTGTGGCCGCCATCACCAGCGCCATCGCGGTGCTGGTGGGGTCGGTGGCGGCCGTGTGGGCCGACCGCTGGCTGCGCTGGCTGCCGCGCACCTGGCACGACTGGACACCTGTCCGCCTGCCCTTGCGTATCGCCGACGCGATGGCGGCATACCGCAGGACGCCACGCGCGCTGGTTCAGGTGTTCGCGCTGTCTGTGCTGGTGCAACTGCTCCGGATTCTCCAGGCGTACGGGCTCGGCCTCGGTCTCGGGCTGACGGTTCCGTTCGCGTACTACCTGGTGTTCATGCCCATCGGCCTGCTGATGCTGCTCCTGCCCATCTCGATCAGCGGGTTCGGCCTGCCGCAGGGCGTGATCATGTGGCTCCTCCAACCCGTGGGCGTCCCCCGCGAGTTGTCGCTGGCTCTGGCAACACTGATCGTGCTGTCGGGCCTGTTCGGCAACCTGCCCGGTGCCTGGCTGTACCTGAAACGGGCGACCTAGGGCCACGGTTGGGCCCCTATGGCACGGCCCGCTTTGACTGGCCACCACAAGATGCTGTAGAGTCAAGCACTTATGGCGCAAGTATACGCGGCCAAGTACCTCGCCAAAGCGGCGCTCTCTGCTCCCCGGGATTTCGTCAACAGCTACATCGGGCGCGTCAAGCCGCTCCACCCGACGGTCCTGATCTTCCATGTCACCTTCGTGTGCGACGCCCGCTGCAACATGTGCAGCAACTGGACGCGTGGCAACCGCAAGGAGGACATGACCCTCGAGCAGATCGAGCAGGTCTTCGACTCCCCGCTCTGGAAACACATCGAGAACGCCAGCATCTCGGGCGGCGAGCCCACCACCCGCAACGATCTGGTCGAGATCGTCCGGGTGCTCATCGACAAGCTGCCGCGCCTGCGCAAGCTGACGCTGAACACGACGGGCCTCACGCCGCACCGCGGCATCCCGATGCTCACGAAGATCGTGCAGATGTGCCACGAGCGCGGCGTGATCTTCAGCACCCGTGTGTCGGTCGACGGCGTCGGCGACATGCACAACGAGGTGCGTCGCGTGAAGCGCGGCTTCGACAAGGCCGAGCAGACGATCGCCGCCATGAAGGAGTTGCAGAAGACCTACCCCTTCAACTTCGGCATCTCCACGACCATCTTCTCGATGAACCTGGACGACGCCGAGAACATCCTGGCGTGGGCGCGCCGCGAGAAGCTGGACATCGTGTTCAACATGGTCCGCTTCACCGAAGCGATGCTCGGCAACGCCGATCTCGCCAAGGACATCAAGCCGGTGAGCGAAGAGGAACAGCGCATGCGCCAGTTCTTCCTCGACCGCGTGCGCCATGACCCGCTGCTCGACGGGCAGAACTACATCTACATGCACTACGCGGACATGATCGCCAACGGCTATCACCGCACCGCGCCGTGCCCGTTCCAGACGCAGGGCATCATGCTGAACCCCGATGGCGGCATGTTCTTCTGCGAGAACAGCAACGTCGTCGGCAACGCCGTGACCGAGGATCCGGAGGCCATCTACTTCAAGCAGGCCTCGCAGGAGCACCGGAACTACATTCGCGACGAGAAGTGCCCGGCCTGCCTCAGTCCCTGCCAGATGAACGTGGCGGCGATCAAGCAGGTGGTGCCGTACGCGAAGTTCCTGGTACGCGCCAGCGCCGAGAAGCGCCGCGCCGCGCGGCGTCCGATCGCCGCCGCGGCGTTGTGAGGTGAAACCGGCAACGGGCAATCGGCAACCGGCAACCGGTCGCCTTGCAGATCGGACCGCACGCCCGCACCGAATAGAGCCGTCGTTCTTTTTCCTCATTGTCGTGACGTGCGTCGCGGCGGTGTGCCTGCCGCTGGCCGCGCAGGCGCCTCAATCGGTCACTCCCGAACGTGCGGCGTTCGATGCGTGGCTGGCCGCGCAGGCGACCGACGCCCTTGCCGCCCGCCGCGCCGTTGTCGCGTCGCTCACGTCGGCGGACGCCGTGATGACGCGGCGTCAGGACGTGCGCACGCAGATGGGCGAGGTGATCGGGCTGCTGCCCACTCTCGACACGCCGGTGCCGTCGACCGTGACGCGGACGACGCGGCGCGATGGCTATCGCATCGAGCACCTGATCTTCGAGAGCCTGCCCGGGCTGAAGGTGACCGCGGCCGTCTATGTACCCGACGGCCCCGGCCCATTCCCGGCGGTGCTCGGTACGGCGGGCCATGCCGACGAAGGCAAGGCTTCGGCGACGTATCAGCACGTGTGGGTCTCGCTCGCGCGCCGCGGATTCGTGGTGCTGGCCTACGACCCGCCGGGCCAGGGCGAGCGCTTCGAGTACCTCGATCCCGTCACCGGCCGATCGCGCGTGGGCGCGGGCACGCGTGAGCACATGATGACGGGTCTGCAGGTGCTGCTCACCGGACGCACGATCGCGGCCTACATGGTGCAGGACGGCCGCCGCGCACTCGACTACCTGCGCGCACGCCCCGATGTCGACGCCACGCGCATCGCTGTCGCGGGCAACTCCGGCGGTGGTACGCAGGCCGCGCTGCTCGGCGCGAGCGAACCGCGACTGGCGGCGGTCGTGGCCTCGTGCTACATCACGTCGTGGTCCGACATGTGGCTCACGCCAGGGCCGCAGGACTCCGAACAGATCCTCCCGGGCTTCCTCACGCGCGGGCTCGATTTCGCGGACTTCGCCGTCGCCGCGGCGCCGCGCGGCTTCCTCGTGAGCAGCGCCATCCAGGACTACTTCCCGATTGCGGGCTCCCGCGGGGCGTCGACGGAACTGCGCGCGATCTACGACGCGCTCGGCGCACCCGATCGCCTCGCGCGTGTCGAGAACGACGCGCCGCACGGCTGGTCGCAGCCCCTGCGTGAGGGTGCGTATCGTGCGCTCGGCGCGTGGCTCGGGCGTCCGGGGCAGCCTGACACCGAGGCACCCGTCACGCCGGAACCGGTCGAGGCACTGCGATCCACGCCAACGGGCCAGCTCGTCTCGTCCGTGGGCTCGCGAACCGTGCGCGAGGTGAACGCGGACGAGGCGCGCGCGCTCGCGGCGTCACGATCGCCCGTGTCGATGGCCGGTCTTCGTGCGCTGGTCGGCGATCTCTCGCAGCAGCGCGGAATCGTCGTGTCGCGACAGCGGCGCGCCGAAGGCGTGCATGTCGAGGATCTCGCGGTCGAGGTCGAACCCGGCGTGCACGTGCGCGCGAGCCTGACACGGCCTGCCACGGGTGGCACGCGCGCGGTGGTGTACGTGCACGAAGAGGGCGCCACGAGTCAGGACGCTGCCATCGCGCGCCTCGCGGCCGACGGCAACGTCGTACTGGCCGTCGATGTGCGCGGCACCGGAGCCCTGTCGCCCGGCACGGGGGACAGCGGGTACGCGGGTGCGTATCAGTTCGCCGCACGAGCCTGGCTGCTCGGCACGAGTGTCGTCGCATGGCAGGCGCGAGATCTCCGTGCCGCGGCAGACGTGCTGAGGCGGGAAGCGCCTGAGGCACGGACGATCGAACTGCACGCCAGTGGACAGACGGTCCCTGCCGCATTGTTTGCGGCGCAGTTCGATCGCTTCGATGCGGTGACGCTCGAAGACGGCCTCACGAGCTACCTGGATCTGGCCACCGCCGACACGCACGATGGCGCGACGCTGACGGTGATCCCAGGCGTCCTGCGCGTCACCGACCTGCCCGAACTGGCCGCCCGTCTCGCCCCAACATCCGTCCGCATCGTTGGTCCACGCAGCCCCGCGGGACGGTAGGGTCGGCCTCCGGGCCGACGATTCACCTGTTCAAGAGGCGGGCTTCCAGTCGGCGAGGCGGTCGTTGCCAGGACCGGTGGTGAGGGTGACGCGTCGGTTGGGGTCGGAGGTCGACACGAGGGCGAGGTCCCAGTCTTCGCCGGCGTGGTGTTCGGGACTCGTCGCGATGACCAGCCACTGACCATCGGGCGAGACGCGCGGGTAGTAGCTCCACTGCGTGGCGTGCGCGTGCGCGGTGCCAACGGCACCCGATGCCAGATCACGGCGCTGGATGGACGAGGGTTCGCTGTCCAGCTGCACGTTGAACAGCGTGCGCCCGTCCGGCGACCACGACGGCCAGCACGCGCCGCCGCTCGACGGCAGCGGGCGGCTCTCCCCGCTCGCCAGATCCAGCACATGGACCTGATAGGACCAGAACTGGCCGATGCGCAGCGTCTGCCCGCCGAACGCCACCTGACGCCCATCCGGAGACACGGCAGGCATGAGCGCACGACCGACGAAGTTGTGCGTGAGCCGCTCGGTCCGACCATCGGCCAGCCACACGCGATACAGGTCGCCGCGCGACTCCCTGTCGGACGAGAAGATCAGCGACTGCCCATCGGGCATCCAGCTCGGGTCCACGTCGTTGCCCGGGTCACGCGTCACGCGCCTGATGTCCGAACCGTCGGCGCGCATCACGTACACGTCGAAGTCTGGCGTGCCTGACTCGGCATCCGGCCCGTAGTGTGCCCGGTTCGACGCAAACGCGATGACGCGCCCGTCTGGTGACCACCGCGGCGATTCGTCGCGCCAGTCCCGTCCCCTCGTCAATGCGGTGACGCGACCGTTCGCGAGATCGAGCGTGTAGATCTTCGGCCTGCCGGAGACGTCCGACTGGAAGGCCAGCGTCCCCGTGGTCACGGCGCGATACGGTTGCGCCAGGGCTGGCAACGGCTCGGCGGGTGCCGCCGTGGCGCCCGACGCCGCGGCCGCCGGACCCGCGTCGGGCGGCTCGTGTTCGACGGCGGCCGCGGCGACAGGCATCTCCGCCCCCCGCGGCTCACCGCAGCCGGCGATCGCCACAACCACCGCCGCGAGCGCGACGGCACCCGCACGCGACACTATGGCCGGCAGAAGGCCATCAGGTGCCAGCCGAACCTGGCCACCCACGATCGCGGCAGTGCGTTGAACGTCCCGACGAAGATCGAATTGTAAGCCGTCGCTTTCCATCCCTTGTGCAGCCTCGAGGCCACGGGGAATCGTTCCGGCACGATCTCCACGTGACTGAAGGGCGCCAGCAGCGCCGTGAACTCGGGGATGGAGTACAGCGTCAGCACCGGCGCATCGCCGTGCTCGAGGCCCACCTTCATGACCGTGGACATGGCGTTCAGCCACGACACGCGGTTGTAGACCATGAAGATCGCCAGCCCGTCCGGCCGCAGCACCCGTCGCGCCTCGGCCACGATCGCCGGCGCATCGGCGGCGTACTGCAACACCCCATGGCAGTAGACGACGTCGAAGGCGTCCTGGTCGAACGGCAGGGCTGCGCCGTCGGCCACGCGCAGATCCTCGGCCTGCAGGCCGTGCAGTTCGAAGTTCCGCCGCGCGAGATCGATCGACGTCTGGGCGAGGTCGACGCCCGTGACCCGCGCGCCGCCACGAGCGAACCGCACGAGATCGGTCCCGATCCCGCAGCCGATCTCGAGCACGCGCTTGCCCGCGAACCCGGCGAAGTCGACGAGCGTCGGCAGGTAATGCAGCTTGTCGAACCGGTAGTCGTCGAGGTCGTCGAAGAACTCGCGCGTGCCCACCGCGTGGGTGGTCATCTCGAGATCATGGATGCGCGTATTCCAGTAGGCGGCAACGTCGGCGCTGGTGACGGGTCCCTGCGGCCGTGCCGCGGTCGAGTGCATCCCGCTATCGTAGAATACCTGCTGCGTGCGACGCGACCCGAGTCGACTCACGACCTCCGAGTTCGACCTCCTCATCGTGGGTGCCGGCATCTACGGTGCAACGGTTGCCTGGGACGCCACACAACGTGGCCTCAAGGTCGCCCTCATCGACAAGGGCGATTTCGGCAGCGGCACGTCCTTCAACAACGCCAAGACGGTACACGGTGGCGTGCGCTCCCTGCAGCGCGGCCACGTCGGCGAGATGCGCGAATACCTGCGCGAACGCCGCGCGCTCTCGCACATCCTGCCGCACCTGGTCCACCCGCTGCCGTTCCTGCTGCCCACGCGGTCGTCGCCGTCGCGCCACAAGCTGGCGCTGGGCACGTATTTCAAGATCAACGACCTGCTCGCCGCCGATCGGAACGCGCTTGCCGATGCCAGCAAGCACCTCCCCGCCAGCCGCATCGTCTCGCGTGAGGAGTGCCTGCGACTGGCGCCGTGGATCGATCCGGACGGCGTCACCGGCGCGATTGAATGGCACGACGCCCAGCTCTCGAACAGCTCGCGTGCCGAGCTCGCGTTCATCAGCACGGCGGCTCGCCACGGGCTCGAAGCCGCCAACTACGTGCAGGCCGTGACGCTGCTGCGCCACGACGACGGACGCGTGGTGGGCGTGATGGCGCAGTCGTCGCAGCCCGACTCACCGCACTTCCCCATCCGTGCGCGCATCGTGCTGCTTGCGACAGGCGGGTGGACGGCGGAACTGCTGCGGTCGCTTGGCGCGTCGCCCAGCGGACGGCGCGTGCCGCAGTGGTCGGTGGCGATGAATCTCGTGCTCGAGGGCAAGGGCGGCACGCACGCCGTCGGCGGAACCGCGCGTGGACGCCTCTTCTTCCTTGCGCCGTGGCGCGGCGCCACGATCGCCGGTACGAGCCACGACCCATGGACGGGCTCGGCCGATCATCTGGCGCCGCGGCGCGACGATGTGCACCAGCTCCTCGATGATGTCAACGCCGCGTTCCCGCGCGCGAACGTGCGCCCTTCTGACGTCCGCCTCGTCCACCGCGGCCTGCTGCCGGCCACGGAAGCAACGACCGCGCGCGTGGTGCTCCTGCGTGAGAGCCCGCTGAACGACCACGCGGAGGACGGCTGCCGCAATCTGTTCTCGCTCGTGGGCGTGCGCTACACGACGGCACGACACTCGGCCGAGCGCGCCGTGGATGCGGTCTGCCGCGCACTCGACATGGCGCGGCCGTGCCTCACGTCGACCACGCGCCTGGACGGCGGCGACATCCACGACTTCCACGCGTTCGTCGGGGCCGCGCAACGCGAAGCCACGGCCGGGGTGCCGGCGGCGCTCATCGAACGCCTGATCTGCAACTACGGCACCGCGTGGCGCGACGTGATTGCCGTGGGCGATGGCGACCCACGCCTGCTGCGGCCATTGGGACACCGCGACGACGGCGCGGAAGACACGGCATCCGGGATGCGGCAGTGTCCGGTGACGGGTGCCGAGGTGCTCTACGCCGTGCGCGAAGAGATGGCGCTGACGCTGACCGACGCACTGCTGCGGCGAACCGAGGCCGGCAGTCGCGGTCCCGCCGGCGACGCGGCCGTGAAAGACGCTGCAGCGCTCATGGCGGGGGAGCTGGGATGGAGCGACGACCGGCGGCGCGACGAGATACAGGCACTGGCGCGCACTTACGACACCGCGGTCGCCACGCGCGGCAACTGAACGGGCGCGTCGAGCGCGTCCGCCCATCGCTCGAACACCATCAGCGAGAACAACTGGTGTGCGTGGTTGGCACGGCCGGCCACGTGCTCCTGCATCAGCCGATCGACTTCACGCGGCTCGAAGAGTCCCCGCCGGCGCAGGCGCTCCGGCGACAGCAGGTCGCGCATCAGCGGCTGCAGATCGCGTCGCAGCCAGTTCTTCATCGGGATGCTGAAGCCCTCCTTGCGGCGTAACAGGATGCCGTCCGGCAGCACGCCACGCAACGCCTCCTTCAGCACGATCTTCCGTTCGTGACCGCGGACCTTCAGGTGGCCGGGCATCGAGAACGCGAGCGTCATCACGTCGGCGTCGAGGAACGGCGCACGCGTTTCGAGCGAGGTCGCCATGCTCATGCGATCCACCTTCACCAGGATGTCGTCGGCCAGGTACGTGCGCAGGTCAGCGTACAACTCGCGATTCACCACATCGCCTGCCTGATACGCACCGAGGGCGTCACGCACTTCGCGATGGACGTCGCCGCCGAGTGACGCTTCGCGCATGGCCGGGGTGTACAGGCGCGCGCGCGACGCCTGGTTCATGAACGTCGACCAGCGGAAGTGCCCGAGGTCGGCCGGGTGATGCGCCACACCGTCGAGGAAGCGCTTCACCTTGTTGAGCGCGCCCTTCTTCTGCTCGGACGGCGGAACGACGCTCGCCGCCCGATCGGCCAGCCGCCACGCCACGTCGGGAGCCACGCGCGACAGCCGCGAGGCGAGCGCCTGCGCCGCATACGCGTCATACCCGCCGAACAACTCGTCGCCGCCATCGCCGGCCAGCACGCCCTTCACATGCTGGCGCGCGAGCCGCGACACCATGTAGGTGGGAAACAGCGACACGTCGGCGAACGGTTCGTCGAGGTGCGCCACGAGCGGATCGAAGAGCGTGGCGACGTCCGCCGTGACGAGATCCTCGACGTGCGTGAGCCCGAAGCGCTCGGCCACCGCGCGGGCATACGGCAGTTCGTTGTAGGTCTCGTCACGGAACCCCATGCTGAAGCTCGTGACCGTCACGCCGCGGCGCACCGCCGCGTCTGCCATGAACGCCGCGATCGCGCTGGAGTCGATGCCGCCCGACAGGAACACGCCAAGCGGGACGTCGGACATCATCTGCCTGTCGACGGCCGTCGCCAGCGCCTCGCGCACGGCCTGCGCGGCGTCTGGCAACGCCCATTCGCGCACCGGCGTGTCGGCGGCGTCCCAGTAGCGCGTCACCTCGACAGCCCCGTCGCGATACACGAGGTGATGCGCGGCCGGCAGCTTGCGGATCTGCGTGAACAGCGTGCGCGGCGCCATGACGTACTCGTACGTCATGAACTGATCGAGCGCGCCGAGATCGAACTCGCGCGAGATCTCGGGGCGCACGAGCAGCGCCTTGACCTCCGACGCGAGGAACAGGCCCTGAGGCGTGTGCGCGTAGAAGAGCGGCTTCTCCCCCGCACGATCGCGCGCCGCGACGAGCGCGCCGGTCCGTTCGTCGTGCAGCGCGACGGCGAACATGCCGCGCAGCCTGGCGAACGCGTCGCCCCCCCACTCCTCGTACGCGTGGACGACGGCCTCGATGTCCGAGCCGGATCGGAAGACGTGACCGAGGGCGCTCAGTTCGGCGCGCAGGTCCGGGTAGTTGTAGATCTCGCCGTTGCCGACGACATGGATGTCGCCCCGCTCGTTGCTGAACGGCTGCTGCCCGCCCTGGATGTCCATGAAGGACAGGCGCCGCATGGCCAGCGCCGCGCCCGGCCGCGCGATCAGTCCCTCGTCTTCCGGCCCGCGATGCACGAGCCTCCGCACCATCTGATGGACGGCGTCGGCAGAGACTGGCGCTCGCGGGTCACGATCGGCGATGGCGGCGATTCCGCACATGGGCAGTTCAGCTCTGCGGGCTTCGGCGATCCCGGACGACTTTGGCCGGCGTGCCGACGGCAATGGCGTAGTCGGGGATCGCGCCGACGACCACGGCTCCGGCACCGATGATGGCGTCGCGACCAACCGTGGATCCGTCTGTCACGACGACGTGCGCGCCGAGCCAGACGTGATCGCCGATGTCGATGCCAGCGGCGGTGCGCCCCTGATCGAGCACGGGCACCTCGACGTTGTCGTAGAGATGATCGCCGCCCACGAGATACGTGTACGCGGCAATCAGCACCTTCCTGCCGACACGCACCCGCGAGGCCGAGAAGATCTCGGTGTTGAAGCCGATGTTGGCCTCGTCCTCCACGACGATGTCGCCGTTCTTGCAGCTCAGGATCGCGTGGCGACCGAGGAACACGCCGCTCCCCAGCGTGATGCCCGTGTTGTCGGTCCCCTTCGCGTCGAGACAGCACCCATCGTCGATCACGACGTTGTCGGCGATGTGGATCTTGTGAGGATGCCGGAGCACGACGCCTGTGCCGAACACGACACCGCGCCCACACGATCCGAGGAGCAGGGGGTACAGCTTCGAGCGAAGGAAGAGTCCCAGCGCGCCGGGCACGCCCCAGCACAGGAGCGTGATGCACTCATACGCGAGCAGCGCTCCCAGTCCCGGTCGCCCGATCACCAGATCGGCGTAGCGCTGCGCCTTCGACTTCTTCTCGTCGAACAGTTCGCGCTGGATCACCGTGATCCGCGTGTCGTGATCGCGCGGCGTCTTCACCCGCGCGACACCTCCCGCGGACCCGCACCGATCTGGACGGGCACGTGCAATGACTCGGGATGTTCGGCCGATGCCTCGACGATGTCGCGGATCGCGTAGGTGGGTTTGTCCTGCGATTCGTGATACGTGCGCGCCTGCAGTTCGGCGAGTAGCCCCATCGTCAGCAACTGAAGTCCGGACGACACGAGCAGGATGCCGAAGAGCAGCAGTGGACGATCGGCGATGCCCTGATGCAGGAAGAGGCGCACGAACGCCAGGTACACCATGATGAGCGCACCGAGGCTGCCGAGAATCACGCCGATCAGGCCGAAGATCTGCAGCGGCCGCGTGGCGTAGTTGAGCAGGAACTTCACCGTCAGCAGGTCGAGGATCACGCGGATCGTGCGCGAGAGGCCGTACTTGGACGTGCCCGCCCGCCGCGCGCGATGGTTCACGACCACCTCCGACACCTTCACGCCGAACTCGCTCGCGATCGCGGGGATGAACCTGTGCATCTCGCCGTAGAGCCGCAGCGGCTTGACGACCTCGCTCCGGAACGCCTTCAGCGAACAACCGTAGTCGTGCAGGTCGACGCCCGTCGCGCGCGAGATGAGCTTGTTGGCGATCACCGACGGGATGCGCCGCGTGACGAGCGTGTCCTTCCGGTCCTTGCGCCAGCCGCAGACGATGTCGAAGCCTTCCTCGAGCCTGGCCACGAGCATCGGGATGTCCTTCGGGTCGTTCTGCAGATCGCCGTCGGAGGTGATGATCACGCTGCCGCGCGCATATGCGAAGCCGGCCGAGAAGGCGGGGGTCTGTCCGAAGTTCCTGCGGAAGCGGATGACGCGGAATCGCGGGTCGCGCGCGGGCAGGCGCGCGAGGGCCTCCGCGCTGCCGTCGGTGCTGCCGTCATCGATGAGCAGCACCTCGTAGGCGCGGCCCCAGCCGTCGAGCGCCGCCGTGATCTCGTCGAACAGGGCCTCGATGTTCGGCGCCTCGTTGTAGATCGGGATGACGAGCGAGATCTCGGGAGGCATCAGGAAGCGCAGGATTATACTGCACCGGCCGGCTGCGTCCGACGCTGGCGGAGCACCGCGTAGACGAGGGCGCCGACCACGAGCAGTGCGGCAAGCCCCAGCGATACGGGGCGCAGGTTCTCGTCGAGGAACGTCATCGCCTGCTGCCCGTACCAGCGGGCCAGCAACGCCTCGCCCGTGTAGCGGAAGCCGCGTCCCAGCGCGATCGCCGCGGCGAACTGCCAGAGCGGGATCTGCACGACGCCGGCCAGCAGCACGAACACCTTGAACGGCGCCGGCGGCGGCAGGATCGACGGCACCAGCACCGCGAGCAATCCCCAGCGCTGGAACGTGGCACGTGCGCGGGCCATCCGCGCCTCGCTCACCATCTTGCGCAGGAGACGCTCGCCGCCCTTGCGCGCCAACAGGTACATCGCCACGCAGCCCACGACCGATCCGGCGGTTGCCATCAACGCGTGGACCAGCCACATCGACGGCTCGCGGCTCACCATCCACACGAGCAGGAGGTCTGGCACCTGCGGCAGGGACAAGAGCGACGAATCGAGGAGCGCGACAAGGAACAACCCCGGCGCCCCGAGGGCCACGGCGAACGACTGAACGGCAGCGACGACTTTTGACATGCAGCAGACCCACCCCTGGCACTCCGGTGGGCGAGGTACTATGGCGGGATGGTCGGTCCCCGACCAACCCACTGATTATTCCACAACGCGTCCCGTGCCCGAATCGACACCTCCGTCGCGCCTGACACTGCCGCCCCCGCCGCGCATCCCCGGACAGGCCATCTTCCTGGTGGCGGCCGCGGCGGCCCTGCTGCTGGGTGCCGTCGCCACCAACTACTACGCGGCACACGACCTGACGCTCAGTCACTACGACGCGAAGGCCCACCTGGTCGTCGCACGGCGCATCTTCGACAGCCTCACGCCTGGCTGGCGCCAGATCGGCGCCGTCTGGCTGCCCCTGCCGCACGTCCTCAACGCGCTGCCCGTGCAGGTCGACGCGTGGTACCGCACCGGATCGTCGGGCGTCGTGATCTCGATGCTGTCCTTCGCGGCGGCCGCCGGATCGCTCGCCTGGCTCATCGCGAGTCTCACGGGATCGCGCGCCGCCGCCGTTGCGGCCGTCGCGGCGTTCATCTATCAGCCGGACCTGCTCTACCTCCAGGCCACGCCGATGACCGAGCCGCTCCTGCTCGGACTGACGGTGAGCGGCATCGCACTCCTCTATCACTGGACCATGTCGACGCTCCACCGGGCACCGGGCACCGCGCAGCGGGCACCGGGCGGTGAGCTGTCGGCAACCGGCAACCGGCAACCGGCAACAGGGCATGGCACGCCGGGCACCGGGCACCGGGCATCGGACATCGGCGACAGTGTCGGGACAACGCCGTCAGCGTGGCGACCGGGGCTGGTCCTCGCCTTGGCGTGTCTCACGCGCTATGAGGCGTGGCCCATGACGACCGCCGCGGGTCTCGTGGCGCTCCTCACGCTGTGGCGGGGCGGACTCGGCTTCTGGACGGCATGCACCGCGGCGCTGCGCGTCGGCGTGTGGCCGCTGGGCGCGCTGGTGCTCTTCCTGATTCTGAGCAAGGCCACTGTTGGTGCGTGGCTCGTGACGGGCGGATTCTACGAAGCCACCAACCCCGCGCATGGGCTCCCCGCTCAGGCGCTGGTACAGGTCGGCTGGGGGCTCGGTCGTGTCGGAGGCTGGCCGCTGGCGTGGGCCGGCGCAGCAGGCGCGGCTGTCGTGCTGCTCCAGGGATTGGTGCGAAAGGAATATCAGGCGCGCTGGTTCGCGCTGGCGCTGGCCGGGTGTGCGGCGTTGCCGTACCACGCGTTCGTGAGTGGTCACCCGTTCCGCATCCGCTACATGATCGTGCTCATCACGGCGGCGGCGGCATGTGTCGGGCTCCTGATCGGCACGCTGCCGAAGGCGTATCGCACGGCCGCCGCGGCACTGGTGCTCGCCGTGCTCGCGTTCGACAGGCAGCCGCTGGGCCTGCGATCACCGATGGTCGAAGAGGCACAGTGGGATCGCGCCAATCAGCGCGAACGCCGCGAAGTGACCGCCTGCCTGATGGAGGCCTGGCGCGGCGAGCCCATCCTCATCAGCATGGGCTCGCTCGCCCACGACATGCAGGAAACCTCGACGAGCGGGCTGGCCATCAAGCACTACATCCACGAGGGAATTGGCGAGATCTGGTACGAGGCCCTGAAGAGCCCCCGCCGCCACGCCGCCTTCGTCCTCATCGAGGAGAAGGCGGAGGGCGGAGATGAGCTGTATCGCATGGCTCAGGAGGACCCGGCGTTCCTCGCCGGTTTCACGCGCACATGCGACGGCGGCGGTGTGGTGCTATTTCAACTTGAAGCCAACCGTGAACAGCACCGTGTGGCCTCCGAGGTCGAGCTTGTCGCCGTAGAAGCCGAGTGACGAATCGAGGCCGGCCTTGGCCGTGGCGTAGCGCCACTCCCCACCCATCAGGACGCTCGTCCCGAGGGGCATCCTGAAACCTGCCAGGAACACTGGCCCCATCTCCATGCCGCTGTCGGTAAAGCTGTCGCGGAAGATCTCGCCGTTGTCGAAGTCGAGGAACTCCCCCACTTCCGTGTACTGCCACCTGTTGAGCTGTACTCCACCACCGACATAGGGCTGGAAGCTTCCGTCGCGCGAGAGCGGGAACAGCTTCGCCGTGAACGACAGCGGGATGTTGCGCAACTTCATGTCGGAGTCGATCTCCGTCCCGTCATCGTCCACGTAGCGGTCGTAGATCGTGGGGACGGTACGCGCGTAGAAGTTCAGGCCGGCACCGACCTCGACGAAGGACCCCAGGCTGACGGCCACGTCGCCACCGACCGTCCCGCCATTGAAGTCCGCCAGGTCGAAGACCAGGAAGCTCAGGTTCTGCCGCAGCACATCGTCGCGATCGCGAGCCTCCTCGCCCTTGACCACGAACCCGCCCAAATTGAGGCCGACGACCACGTCCTGGGCCATCGCCGTCCCGGCGCTTGCGAGTACCATCAGCAGCCCGCCGGTCATCACGCGTCGAATCATGACAAGTACCTTCCCCGATGCCAGATGGCGAACCCGGAGGCCACGCCCCATGCGTGCGACCGCTGGCATGCGTCCTGTGACGAGAGAAAAGCAAGGAATGTGCCGCGCCGCGTGTCCTCGCGACGGGTCAGGCCGGCAGCGTGTACCCGCGCGCGCCGTAGAAGCCGGAGAGCAGCTCGAGCATTTCGTCGTGGATGCGTCCGTTGGTGGCCAGCACAGGCGCCATGCGTGACTGGAACCGCGCACCACGCCAATCGGTGACGCGGCCGCCCGCCTCCTCGACGATGAGAGCGCCGGCGCAGGAATCCCAGGGCTTCAGGGACGACTCGTAGAAGCCGTCGAAGCGGCCGGCCGCTACATAGCAGAGATCCAGCGCCGCCGATCCCAGGCGACGCACCGCCCGGCTCCGTCCGAGGAAGTGTCCGAAGAGCGCCACGAGCGCCTCTCCCGTCTCGGGCCGCTGCACGTCGTACGGGAAACCTGTGACAAGCAGGCTGTCGATCACCGTGTCGGCAGCTGTCACGGTGATGCGCTCGCCGTTCAGGCGCGCGCCCTGCCCCCGCTCCGCCGTGAACAGCTCGCGGCGCGTCGGGTCGTACACGGCGGCCACGATCGTCTCCCCATCGAGCTCGAGACCGAGCGACGCGCAGAAGATCGGCAGTCCGTGGGCGAAGTTGGTGGTGCCATCGATGGGATCGAATACCCAACAGTAGCCGGGAGCGGTCCGGCGCAGCAGGTCGTCCTGCTGGAGCTCCTCACCGAGAACGACGTGATCGGGGAAGCGCTCAGCGACAAGGGCGCGGAACATGCGTTCCACGGCCACGTCGACCTCTGTCACCAGGTCGATGGCGCCCTTCTTGTCGATGCGCATCGGCCCGCCGAAGTGGGCCATCTGGATGGCGCCGGCCTTCTGCACGGCGTCGACAGCGGTGGCGAGCAGGAGCGGGTCCGGAACGCTCGTCATGCGTCCTGCACCGCGAGGCGCTTGCGCATGCGGACGGCCATGCCGCCTTCAGGCCGGCGCGTGAGGTCCACTTCGTCCATGAAATTGCGCATGAAGAAGATGCCGCGCCCGCTCGACTTGAGCAGATTCTCAGGGGCGAGCGGATCGGCCACGTCCTCCGGTTCGAACCCGCCACCCTCGTCTGCCACGGTGATCTCGAGGATTTCCGGCGCGGCCGCCGGGAGCAGCGAGAAATCGACGTGCACGTGTTTGGCCGAATCGAACTTGTTCCCGTGGCGAATGGCGTTCACCACCGATTCGCGCACCGACACGCCAACCCAGTGGCAGGCATCCTCGTTCAACCGCGCCGACGCGCACAACTCGTCGCAGACCACTTGCACGTAGTCGAGCACGTCGATGTGGCTTGGCAGGACCAGGGAGAGTGTGGACCGATCGGAGGCCATGTCGTCGGAGTTGGCGAGGATCATACACGCTCCGCCGCGCGTGGCGGTTTGCTACAGTGAAGCCCGCATGTCCGCCGAGTTCACCAAGTCCGTCACCGTCCGGCCCGCCACCGCCCTCGAAGGCGTCGTGCGCGTCCCGGGAGACAAGTCGATCTCCCATCGATACGCGATGCTGGCCGCGCTGGCCGACGGCGTGTCGCGCATCACCCACTACGCGCCGGGCAACGACTGCCGCAGCACGCTCGCGTGTCTCGAGCAGCTCGGCACGGTGGTCTCGCGACACGACGCGTTCGACAGGGAGACCGGCGCGAAGGTGCCGACGATCCAGATCGTCGGCCGCGGGTTGCGCGGGCTCCAGACAGCGTCGGAGGATCTCGACTGCGGTAACTCGGGCTCCACGTTGCGCATGCTCGCCGGCATCCTCGCGGCGCACCCGTTCACGAGCGTGCTCACCGGCGATGCCTCGCTGCGGCGACGTCCGATGATGCGCGTGGTGACTCCGCTGCAGGAAATGGGCGCCACGGTCACCGCCTTCAACGGACGGCCGCCACTCACTGTCGTCGGCGGCAACCTGCATCCGATCACGTATCGCCCCGAGACGCCGAGCGCGCAGGTCAAGACCGCCGTACTGCTGGCAGGACTGCAGACGCCCGGCCTCACGACGTTCGAGGAACCCGCCGGCACGCGCGATCACACGGAGCGCGCGCTCCAGGCGTTCGGCGCGACGGTGGACGTACAAGGCCTCGTCATTCGTCTCCAGGGCGAGCAACGCCTCACGGCGCGATCGCTGGCCGTCCCAGGCGATCCCTCGTCGGCCGCATTCTGGGCGTGCGCCGCCGCGGCCCTGCCCGGCTCGTTCATCGAGCTCAGGGACGTCGGCCTCAATCCGAGCCGCACGGCCATCTTCGACGTCCTCCGCCGGATGGGCGCCGACATCGAGTTGCAGGCCGATCGCGAGGATGCCGAGGAGCCCGTCGGCCGCGTGCGCGTGCGCCACCACGGCCTCCGTCCCATCGAGCTGACACCAGCCGAAGTCCCCGGGCTCATCGACGAACTCCCCGTGCTCGCCGCGCTCTCGACGCACGGCGGCGACCTCAGGGTGACGGGTGCCGGCGAGCTCAGGGCCAAGGAGAGCGACCGCATCACGGCGCTCGTCGACGGCCTGCGCGCCCTCGGCGCCGATGCCGATGAACTGCCTGACGGCTTCCACGTCCGCGGATCGCGACGACTGCTGGGTGGCGAAGTGAACGCCGCCGACGACCATCGCCTCGCCATGGCGTTTGCCGTCGCGGGCCTCGGCGCGCTGGAGCCGACCATCATCCGCGGTGCCGACGCCGTCGACGTGTCGTACCCCGGCTTCTTCGACGTCCTCACCGCCCTGAGGAAATGAACGCCCCGCGCGCCGACAAGCTGTATCTCGTCGGGTTCATGGGCTCCGGCAAGACCACCGTCGCGCGAGTGCTCGGGCGACGGCTGGGATGGCGGGTAATCGACCTGGACGATGCGATCGAACGCCGGGAAGGGCGGACGGTCTCCGATGTGTTCGCGCAGAAGGGCGAAGCGTACTTCCGCAAGGTGGAGCGCGACGTGCTCCTCACCTACCTTCCCCTTCGCAACGTCATCGTCGCCACCGGCGGCGGGACGTTCGTGCAGGCCGCCAATCGGACCGACATCCTGGCCGACGGCACCGCCATCTGGCTGGACGCCCCGCTCAGTCGCATCATCGACCGCGTGCCGTCAGACGGGCGCCGTCCGCTCGCGGCAGACAGGGAGGCGTTCGCGGCCCTCTTCGAGCATCGCCGCGCCGCGTACCGCCTGGCACATATCCGCGTGGACGGATCGGGACGGATCGACGCGCTCGTCGAGGACGTCATGCACCAGCTCGGGTTGTAGCGTTCAGATCGCCGGCGTCCTGCGTTAATAGAGCCACAGCGTGCGCTATCTCGTCATCAGCGACATCCACGGCAACCTCCCGGCCCTGACAGCCGTTCTCCACGACTGCCCGCCCGAGACGTACGACCGCGTACTCGTCCTCGGCGACCTCGTGGGCTACGGGGCCGAACCCGGCCCGGTGATCGACCGCATCCGCGCGCTTGCGCCTCACGTGGTGGTGCGCGGCAATCACGACAAGGCCGTGTGCGGGGTGATGGACCTGCTCGCCTTCAATTCGCACGCGCGCGACGCGGCCGAGTGGACGACGCGCGCCCTGTCGTCGGCGCACCTGGCGTATCTGCGGGAACTGCCGGCGGGTCCGCTGCTCGTGGACGATGCGCTGGAGGTGTGGCACGGGTCGCCCGCCGACGAGGACGCCTACCTGGTGTGGATCGACGACATCAGGGATGCCGCCGCGCTCGGTCGCCGGCCGCTGTGCCTCTTCGGCCACACGCACGTGCAGGGCGCGTATGGTTCGGGCGAAGGACGTCCCGTCGTGGAGAGCGGTCCGACATGGACGCGCACCACATTGTCGATCTCGCTGGACGACCGTTGGCTGGTGAACCCGGGATCGGTGGGACAGCCTCGCGACGGCGACCCTCGCGCGGCGTACGGCATCGTCGATCTCGGCACGCGGACCGTGACGCTCTGTCGTGTCGAGTACGACGTGGCCGCCGAGCAGGCGGCCATCCGCGCGGCAGGTTTGCCGGAGTTGCTCGCCTCACGCCTCTCCGAAGGTCGCTAGCCCGCGCTACTCACGCGCGCGGCGACGCTCCTCGGCGCGCTTCTGCTGCGACCGCATGGCGTCCATCGCCGCACGCGACCCGAGAATCCACCCGATCACGATGCCCAGCAGCAGCACCGCCGGGATGAAGACGAAGTGCCCGGCCGTCATGGGCGTCCTACCGGCCGCCTGACGTCAGTCTGCGCGCCTCACGCAGGTCGGCCTCGACCCGATCGAGCCGGCGCCGCAACGACAGCACGTACAGCAGCAACGCCACCCACACGATGATGTACGCCGCCACGAGGAAGGGTGCGGCGGGCAGCTTCTCGCTGTCCGGCAGTTCGGAGATGGGCAGGTATTCATCCTGCGCCGCGGTTGTCGTGGGAGGCGGAGCCGACTGGGCGAAGGCCGTCGCCGCGAAGGACGCCGTCCCTCCAGCCAGCAACAGGGCGAGCACGACGACACGAAGGAAACCGGTGAGCAACGGCATGACTAGTTTTCCGCCTCGGCCAGGAGGCCATCAAGCGCGTCCTGCTGTTCCGCGAGCCGTACGCGCGTACCGAGCAGGCCGACGAACAACAACAGGAACGCCACGATGCACCAATAGAACGGTGTCCGCATCTCCGGCCCGAGCGTCGGCACGACACTCGTCTTCGGGTGCATGGTGCGCCACACGTTGACCGACCAGTAGACGAACGGCACGTTCGCCATCCCGAAGATTGCCACGCCTGCCGCGAGCCGTTCCGTGCCCGGACCACCGAAGCGCCGCAGCAGCAGGTACGCCACGTACAGGAGCCACAGAACGAGCGTCGACGTGAGGCGCGGATCCCACTGCCACCACACGCCCCACGCCTTGCGGGCCCACAGCGGTCCGGTGAGCAACACAATCGCGCCGAGCACGACCACCAATTCGGCGGCGGCTTCGGCACACCTGTCGCTCGAGGGACGTCCGCGCCGCAGGTACGACACGCTCGCGAACCCGCACACGAACGTGGCGAGGAACATCACGATGCCGACGGGCGCGTGATAGTAGAAGATCTTCTGCACGAGCCCCATCGTCGATTCGTACGGCGCCTGCGCGATCAGGTACGGGGCGATGGCGAACATCACCAGGGCCAGCCCCAACGCCGCCGGCGCACTACGCGTCAACATCTCGAGCCTCCTTCGCCACGCGTGGCGCGCCTTCGGTCATCAAGGCGCCGAACGTCCACAGCGCAAGCGTGGCAAACACAGCGTCAAAGCATACCAAGAGGGGCAGCCAGAGGCTGACCACGCCCGGCACATACGGATCGGCCAACGCCGCCGACGTCCCGCGCACGCCACCGATGATCACGGGGACGCTCATCGGATACAGCAGCAACGGCAGCAGGACGTCGCGCGTACGCATGCGCGCGAGCATCGCCGCGAAGAGCGTGCCCACGGCCGCGTATCCTGCGGTCCCGAGCACCAGCAGTGCGGCCACGGTGAAGGGCTGCCGCTCCAGCGGCATCTGGAAGAAGAGCGCCACGAGCGGCAGCAGCGCGGCCTCGACGGCGAACATCAACGCCATGAGGGCGCCCCACTTCCCGAGGTAGATCGAGGCACGCGGCGCGGCTGACGCGAGCGTGGCGACAAGCGTACCGGCCGCGCGTTCGCGCTCGAAGGTGCGCGCCATGGCGAGCGTGCCAGCGAGCGCAATGGTCACCCACAGCACGGTGGGACCCGCATCAGGCACGGGTGTGCCGTCGTGAACGAGGCCGAACGAGAAGACGAGCACGCACGCCAGCGCGAAACACGCCGTCGTGAGCAGGCCCTCGCGCGACCGCCACTCGATCCGGAGATCCTTCGCGAAGAGAATCCAGGCCACACGAAGGATGTCGGAGAGCGACGTCTCGCTCGATGACGGCAACGTGGCGGCGATCCGTGACGACGCCAACTGGCGCGTGATGCTCGACGGGCGACGCGCAGGTGTGGTGTCGTCCGGCTCGAGCGACGCCCTGTACGCCTCCGCGAGCGAACCGGCGCGCCGCAGCGGCTGCAGTACTCCCTGTCTGATGATCCACGCGCGATCGACGAGCCCCTCGACGAGCAGCAGATCGTGCGTCGCCAGGACCACGAGCGTCCCCCTATCGCGCACAGCGCCCAGACGTGCCACCATCCGATGCGCGCTCTCGTCGTCGAGGCCGGTGAAGGGCTCATCGAGCAGCAGGATGCGTGGCGAGGTGAGGAGCACGCGCTCGAACGCGAGCCGCTGGCGCATGCCGCGCGAGAAGCGTTCGACGAAATCGTCGGCCCTGTCGGCGAGCCTCGCGTGATGGAGCGCGTGCGTCACGGCCGACGGCACGTCCTCGATGCCCGCCAGCCGTGCGAAGAATTCGAGGTTCTCGCGCGCCGTCAGGTCGCCATAGAGCTGCGGCTCATGTCCGAGCACACCGAAGAGGCGACGCGGAGAATCGAGGCCCGCCGCGTCGGGATAGATGACCTCGCCACGCGATGGCTCGGCGAGCGTGGACAGGACGCCGAGGAGCGTGGTCTTGCCGGATCCGTTCGGCCCGAGGAGAGCGAACACCTCACCTGCGTACGCCTCGAACGAGACGTCGCGCAGCACGCGGCGCCGACCGAACTGCCGGGCCACGCCGCGGCAGACGAGGAGCGGCGCCCGGCGATCGTCGTCGGGCGTGGCCGTCATGACACCTGACGTTCGGCCTGTGACCCGCTGCCACGCGCGCGTTCGGCGTCGAGCAACGCGTATACGCCTTCGAGATCGCGCAACACCGCCTCGCGCTCGTCGCGCAGTTCCGCGGTGGCGGGCTCGCCATCCTGCTCGAGCCGGCGCAGTCGGGCCAGCAGCGACGTCCGCTGACTCTCCAGCGCCTTGATGCGCGACGTCGGATCGACCGGTACCCGGAAGGCCATCCAGCCCCCCGCCAATGCGACGAGCGCGGCGATCCCGAGTGCCATGTAGCGCGGCCACGTCCGATGATGCGGCAGGCCGTCGAGGACGAAGCGCAGCGTCTGCCCCGCACCCATGCCCGGACCGGTACCGGTGTAGTACGTCCGTCCTTCGGCCTGCGCCTCGCGCGATTGCGGCAGCGTCGGTTCGACGAGCCGCGTGTCGCCGAGACGGCGCACGATCACGTTGGTCGCCATGGAGAGGACGGGAAGCGTAAGGGATATCTCACGCCTGGCGCCCGTGGCCGGGAGGCGATACGCCACCTGCACCATCGTCCGTCCCGGAGGAAACGGGCCGGCGACCACGAGCTGCCGCTCGAAGACGCGCGCCTGCGACGAGGAGCCTTCGAGCAGCGTGACCTGCTCGGCGTCTGACGGCATCGCGATCCGGAGCGGTTCGGGGATCGAGACGGGCCCCTCCGCGGCATTGGCGAACTCGAAGATGTGGAAGACCTCGAGCTTCTCGTCGGCGAAGTCGAAGATGGTGCGCCACTGCGTGCCGAGCACCACGCTGCCGGGCGTCGCCGGTTCGGTCGGCGCCGCAGGCACCGCTGGAGCCGCGTTGCCGTCTGCCGGTACTGCGCCGTCCGACAAGCCCGCGGCGAGGATCACGCGGACGCCGCCTGTCGACGGCACCTGGAACGGCTGCGACCGCACCGTCTCGCCTTCGACCGTCACCGTGGCGATGAGCGTCTTGCCGGCACCGAGCGACGCGAAAATCGCGCGCCCGGATTCGTCTGTCGGCGCCTCGTCCTGCGCGCCGTCGCCCGCGACGCGCACCGTCGCGCCAACGACATTGTTGCCGAGCGACTGGCGCACCACGCGCACGGAGACGGCGCCGTCCGGAAGGTCGCCGCTCGGCAGCGCCATCCCGTTCATCTGCCGGAGGTCAGGCATCTGCGCGGCGACAGACGATACAGACGTCAGACACGCCATCACCGTCGCCAATACGAACCACAACGCGCGCGTCACAGCGTCGCTCCACACGTCTTGCAGAAGCGCGCGTCGGCATCGTTGAGCGTCTGGCATTGCCCGCACTGTCGCGCACTCACCGTCTTCGTGTTCCGCGGCGTCGCGAGGCGCGCGAGATCCTTGTTGATGCGCTCACGGAGCCCCGCCTCGCCGAGTTCGATGCGCTGCATCAGTCCGACGGCACGCTGTCGCAACCGCCCGACCATCTCGTCGTAGTCCGCGTCGGCCACCTTCCCCATCGCCTTGTCGAACTCGAGTTCCTTGATGCTCCGCAGCACCAGCGCCTTCTCGCGTTCGAGCGCGCGCACCTGCCGGGCGGATCGTCGCGTATCGCCCACCACCTGCTCCGGCGCGACGAGCGGCAGCAGCGTGCGATACAGCACCGCTGCCGCGACAGCCGCGAGCACGATGCCGGCGCTCAGCAGAATCAGATGCTCGGGCCGGGTGAACCGCGGTTCACGCCACACCGCCGCCGTGGCGCCAAGCAGACCGAGGACGATGAAGAAGTGCCAGATGCGAGGACCGCGCGTATCAATCGAGGTCACGCAGTTCCTCGTCGAGCTGCGCCTGATACGGATCGGCGCCCGCGGAGGACGCCGACGCACCGTCGGTCGTCGACTGTCGCGACCACCGCACAGCCACGGCGCCAGCCACTGCGGCACCAAAGAGGCCGAGGCCCACGGGCACGGCCCACGCCAGCCTGTTGAAGGGCGTGTCAGGCGGCTGCGTGAGGATGTCCGTGCCGTGCTCCTGTACGAAGGTCGCGAGGATCGCCTCGCGATCGTGGCCGGCCTCGACGAGTTCCTTCAGGCGCTTCAACTGCGAGGCCTTGCCCTGGCACTGGAACATGCCGCACGTCCCGGCTGGCAGGCGGCAACCGCACGTGCACAGGATCTCGTCACCGAGTTCCCGCTCGAGCGGCAGGCGCTCGATGATCGTACCGGTGTTCACGCTCGACACCGTCTCCTGCGGCTCGTCGTGCCCGTGTGCGGCGTGCGCGCGAGCGGGGAACGGCAGCGTGAGCAACGCGGCAAGCACCAGCAGCGACGTGGTCGTTGCGCCGGCGCCGGCGCCCGATGGCGCACGCGCCGCCGCCACCGCAAGCGCGCGTTCCGGCAGCAGCGCGATCAACGTGCCGATCGCGAGGATGCCGAAGCCGGCCCAGATCCAGTTCACGAGTGGATTGACAACGACGTGGAACGTCGCGCTCTGCTGCTCGACGTCAAAACCGGCGAGCACGATGTAGAGGTCGTCGGCGAACGTGCGCCTGATGGCCACTTCCGTCGTGGGTTCGTCTGGACGCTTGGTGTAGAACCACTTGGCTGGCGTGAGCGTGCCGAGCTCCGTCGTGCCGTCGAAGGCGGTCATCTTCGCCGTCACCATCTGCTTCTGCGCGTCCTGCGTGATGGCGATGCCGTCATGGCGCACCGTGTACGGGCCCACCGTCACCGACTGGCCTGGCTTGAGCAGCAACTGCTCTTCCTGCTGGAAGCCGTCGCCGGCGAATCCGAGCGCCATGAGCACGATGCCCAGGTGCACGATGTAGCCGCCGTAACGGCGCTGGTTCCGCGCGACCAGACCGATCGCCGATGTGACCAGATCGGATCCCGAGTACTGCTGACGCACACGTGCGCCGCGCACGAACTCCTGGAGAAGCGTGACGGTCACGAACGCGGAAAGCGCAAAGCAGATACCCGACGACCACACGCGCACGCCAAGGGCCACGACGGCCGCGCCGGTGACGAGCGCCGCGACCACGGGCCAGAGGAACTGGAAGCGCAGGTTGTCGAGCGTGGACTTGCGCCAGGCGAGCAGCGGACCGACGCCGGTGAGCGCCAGCAGCATCAGGCCGATGGGCAACATCCACTTGTTGAAGAACGGCGGGCCCACCGTGAGTCGCTGGCCGCCGACAGCCTCGCTCAACGTCGGGAACATCGTGGCAAACAGCACGAACATCGCCGAGAACAGCAGGATCCAGTTGTTGGCCAGGAACGCCGCCTCGCGCGATACCCACGAGTCGAGCTCATGACGCGCGCGCAGCAGCGGCAGGCGGTAGATCAGCAGCCCGAAGCTGACCACGAGCAGCACGGTCATGAAGACCGTGAACATCCACGCCAGTTCCCTGTCCTCGCCGAACGCATGGACCGACTGCACGACGCCGGATCGCGTCATGAAGGTGCCGAAGATCGTCAGGAAGAACGTGGTGATGACGAGCGTCATGTTCCAGACGCGCAGCATCCCGCGCCGTTCCTGCACCATCACCGAGTGCAGGAACGCCGTGGCCGTGAACCACGGGAGCAGGCCGGCGTTCTCGACAGGATCCCAGCCCCAGTACCCGCCCCACCCGAGCTCCTCGTACGCCCCGATCATGCCGAGCGTGAGGCCCAGCGCCAGGAACAGCCAGCTCACCAACGTCCAGCGGCGCACCGCTCGCAGCCACGAGTCGTCGAGATACCCCGTCGCGAGCGCCGCCATGCCGAACGCGAACGGAATGGTCATGCCCACAAAGCCGATGTAGAGCGACGGCGGGTGGATGACCATGTAGATGTTCTGCAGCAGGGGATTGAGTCCCTGCCCGTCCGGGGGGATGTCGGCCAGATACGTCTCGAACGGGTTGTTGTGCACCACCATCAGGAAGAGGAAGAACATCTCCACCATCGAGATGACGGCCACGACCCACGGAATCAGTTCGCGATGCGACTCGCGCGAATTGCGTACGGCGATGGCGCCGAACACCGACAGGAGCAGCACCCAGAACATGATCGAGCCGTCGAGCCCGCCCCAGTACGCGGTGAGCTTGAACAGCAGCGGCTGCGCGGCGTCGGAATAGCGGTCGACGTACTTGATCTGGTACGTGTCGGTGACAAACGCGTAGAGGATGACCGCGGAGGCAACCGACATCAGTGCCGTGACGAGGTAGAAGGCGCCGATCCCGCTCTCGGTGAGGCGGGTCGATCGGCGCCGAGCCCCGGCGATGCAGGCCGTGGCGGCGTAACAGGCCACGACGAAGCTGGCGAGCAGCAGGAACGTCCCGAGAGCTGGCATGACAGACCTAGTAGGCGCCAGGCGCCGCAGCGGCAGGACGCACGCTGCCCGGATGGCTGGCGCCTGTCGGATTGCCGACCGATCCCGGCTCGTACTTGGAAGGACATTTGGCCATCACACCGTTCGGTTCGACGAGGAATCCGTCAGGCCCGAGCGTCCCCTTGATCACGA
>JADLFL010000033.1 GCA_020845575.1 Acidobacteriota bacterium
ATCGTCTCGGGCTTGGTGACCTCGCCATACGACCACTGACGGATCTTCTCCGGCGAGGCCAGGCTGATCCGGATCGAGTCGAAGTCGGCGGTGAGGGTACCCTTGGTCGAGAAATCTGGTCGCATGTTCGCTTAAACCCCCTGCCCCACGGGTTCCACGGGTGACGGCTCCTCGGCCAGCATCGGCGCGGGCCGCCCTCGCAGCTTCACCAGTTCGACGTCGAGACACAGCGCCTGGAGCTCGCGGATCAGCACGTTGAACGATTCGGGCAGACCCGGCGTGAAGCTGGCGTCGCCCTTGACGATCGCTTCGTAGATCTTCGCGCGTCCCGTCACGTCGTCGGACTTGGCGGTGAGCAGCTCCTGCAGGATGTGCGCGGCGCCATAGGCTTCGAGCGCCCACACTTCCATCTCGCCGAAGCGCTGGCCGCCGAACTGCGCCTTGCCCCCGAGCGGCTGCTGCGTGATGAGCGAGTACGGTCCGATCGATCGCGCGTGGATCTTGTCGTCGACCAGGTGAGAGAGCTTGAGCATGTAGATGTACCCGACGGTCACCTTCTGCTCGAACTTCTGCCCGGTCATGCCGTCGTAGAGGTCGGTCTTGCCCTCTTCGGGCAGGCCGGCCAGCGACAGGTACTGGCGGCTCTCGTCGTCCTTGGCGCCGTCGAACACCGGCGGCGCGCAGTGCACGCCGGCCTTGCGCGTCGAGGTGAATGCCGCCACGTCACTCGCCGAGCGCAGCGCCTTCACGCGGTCGGAGGTCGGGAAGACCACGGCGAGCCGCGCCTTCACGTCGTCGTTCGCGCGGTGCTCGCGCACCATCGCGTCGAGTTGCTCACCGATCCCGTGCGCCGCCCACCCGAGGTGCGTCTCGAGGATCTGGCCCACGTTCATGCGCGACGGCACGCCGAGCGGGTTCAGCACGATCTCCACCGGACGGCCGTCCGGCAGGTACGGCATGTCCTCTTCAGGCAGGATGCGCGCGATGACGCCCTTGTTGCCGTGACGGCCGGCCATCTTGTCGCCCACCGACAGCTTGCGCTTCATGGCGACGTAGACCTTGACCAGCTTGATCACGCCCGGCGGCAGTTCGTCGCCGCGGCGGATCTTCTCCTTCTTCTCCTCGAAGACCTCGCGCGTGACCTCCACCTGGCGGTCGGTGCGCTCCTCGATCTCGCGGAGCGCGTCCTCCACGCGCGGGTCGGAGGCGTCGACGCGCGCGCGCACGAGCGACAGGAACGGCACGTCCTGCATCAGCTCGCGCGTCAGCGCCGTACCTTTCTTCACCAGCCGCTGCTGTCCGTGCTGGTCGAAGAGGTCCGTGCGCAGCGTCTGCCCGTCCAGCAACGCGACCACGCGCTTCTTCACCTCGTCGTGAAGGATGCGGATCTCGTCCTGGAGGTTCTTCTCCATCATCTCGAGCTCTTCGGCCTCGATGGCCTTGGCCCTGTCGTCCTTCTCGATGCCCTTGCGCGAGAAGATCTTGACGCCGACGATGATGCCTTCGATGCCCGGCGGGCAGGTGAGCGACGCGTCCTTCACGTCGCCGGCCTTCTCGCCGAAGATCGCGCGCAGCAGCTTCTCTTCCGGCGTGAGCTGCGTCTCGCCCTTCGGCGTGACCTTGCCCACCAGGATGTCGCCCGGCTTCACGTACGCGCCGATGCGGATGATGCCGCTCTCGTCGAGATCGCGCAGGTAGTGCTCCCCGACGTTCGGGATGTCGCGCGTGATCTCCTCGGGCCCGAGCTTGGTGTCCCGCGCCTCGATCTCGAACTCCTCGATATGGATGGAGGTGTAGTAGTCCTCCTTCACCAGCTTCTCGGAGACGAGGATGGCGTCCTCGAAGTTGTAGCCGCGCCACGGCATGAACGCGACGAGCACATTGCGGCCGAGCGCGAGCTCGCCCATCTCCGTGCACGGCCCGTCGGCCAGCACCTGCCCCCTGACCACCTTCTCGCCCACGCGGACGATCGGCCGCTGGTTGATGCAGGTGTTCTGGTTCGAGCGCTTGAACTTGATCAGGTTGTAGATGTCGGCACCCATCTCGCTAGACACCTGATCGCCGTCCACGCGCACGACGATGCGCTGGCTGTCGACGTAGTCCACAACGCCGGCCCGGCGCGCGAGCGTCACCGCGCCTGAATCGCGCGCCGTGATGTACTCCATGCCGGTGCCCACGTACGGCGCCTTGGCGCGCAGCAGCGGCACGGCCTGGCGCTGCATGTTGCTGCCCATCAGCGCGCGGTTCGCGTCGTCGTTCTCGAGGAACGGGATGAGCGAGGCCGCCACCGACACGAGCTGCTTGGGCGAGACGTCGATGAACTGGATGTGCTCACGCGGCGCGAGGATGAAGTTGCCCGCCTGGCGCGCGTTCACGCGCTCGCTGACGAACTGCCCCTTGGCGTCCACCTCCGCGTTGGCCTGCGCGATGATGTACTGGTCCTCTTCCCACGCCGACAGGTAGAACGGGTGCGGCTCGACCTCGATCTCCGGGTGCGCCTTGCGCGCCGCCGCGGCTTCCGACGCACGCACCACGGCGCCCGTCTCCAGCGCGCCCGCGCCGTGCGTCACGCGCACGTAGTCCACCACGTGCCCGTGCTCCACCTTGCGGTACGGCGACTCGATGAAGCCGAACTCGTTGATCCGCGCGAACGACGAGAGCGACGAAATGAGGCCGATGTTCGGCCCTTCAGGCGTCTCGATGGGGCAGATGCGCCCGTAGTGCGTGGTGTGGACGTCGCGCACCTCGAACCCGGCGCGCTCGCGCGACAGGCCGCCCGGCCCGAGCGCCGAGAGACGCCGCTTGTGCGTGATCTCGGAGAGCGGGTTGGTCTGGTCCATGAACTGCGAGAGCTGCGAGCTGCCGAAGAACTCCCTGATCGCCGCCATCACCGGCTTGGCGTTGATCAGGTCGTGCGGCATCGCGGTGGCCATCTCCTGGTACACCGACATCTTTTCCTTGATCGCCCGCTCCATGCGCACCAGGCCGATGCGGAACTGGTTCTCGAGGAGCTCGCCCACCGAGCGTACGCGCCGGTTGCCGAGGTGATCGATGTCGTCCACGTTGGCCGGGTTGCGGCGCAGCTTCAGCAGGTACTTGATGACCTCGTAGAAGTCCTGCGGGTGCAGCACCTTCTCGTCGAGCGGCGTCTGCAGCTTCAGCTTCGTGTTGAGCTTCAGCCGGCCCACGCGCGAGAAGTCGTACTTCTGCGGGTTGAAGAACATGCTCTCGAAGAGCGACCGCGAGCTCTCGAGCGTCGGGGGATCCCCCGGACGCAGACGGCGGTAGATCTCGATGAGCGCTTCCTCGTGCGTGCGGATCGGATCCTTATTCAGCGTGGCCGACAGCACCGGCCCCACTTCGTCCTTCTCGGGGAAGAAGATGTCGATGCGCTCGATGCCCTTCTCCTGGGCCATCGCGATCACGCGCGCCGTCAGTTCCTCGTTGGCCTCGAGCAGCACCTCGCCCGACGACGGGTCGACGATGTCGGCGGCCGAGAAGGCCTGTTCGCCTTCGAGGTGGCTGTACTCGACGGGCACCTCGGTGATGCCTGCCTGGCGCAGGGCCTTGATGAGCGCCTTCGTGATCCGCTTGCCGCGCGTGAGCGACAGCTCGGAGCCAGGGATGGTCATGTCGTCGCCGGCACGCCAGTCGACAGGACTGTCGCCGACGGTCCAGTGGACCTGATCGCCCTTCAGGTGCAGCGAGTCGATCGTGTAGAACGCGCGCAGCATCTCGTCGGCGTTGCGCAGGCCGAGCGCCCGCAGGAACACCGTGCCGAGGAACTTGCGCTTGCGGTCGATGCGCACGTACAGCAGGTTCTTGCTGTCGTACTCGAACTCGACCCACGAGCCGCGATACGGAATGAGCTGGCCGATGAAGAGCGTCTTGTCTTCCGTGTGGAAGAATGCGCCCGGCGACCGGTGCAGCTGCGAGACGATGACGCGCTCGGTGCCGTTGATGATGAACGTCCCGTGATCGGTCATCAACGGGATGTCGCCGAAGTAGACCTCCTGCTCCTTGATGTCGCGGATGGTCTTGGCGCCGGTCTCGGGGTCCTTGTTCCAGACCACGAGGCGGATCGTCACCTTGAGCGGGATCGCGTACGTCATCCCGCGCTCGAGGCACTCGTTGATGTCGTACTTCAGGTTGAGCGCCATGCGGCGCCCGCCGATCTCATGGACCAGCCCGCGCGCCTCGTCTCCCCACCCGCACTCGTCCCAGTTGCCGATCGAGTACTCGATGAACTCCAGCGAGGAGTTCTCGCGGAAGTCCGAGATCGGGAACACGGACTTGAAGACGGCCTGCAGGCCGACGTCCTCGCGCTCGGCCGGCAGCGTGTACATCTGCAGGAAGCGGTCGTAGGACTTCTTCTGGATTTCGATCAGGTTGGGAATCGGGACCGTGGTCCGGATCTTGGAAAAGTCGATGCGCTCGCGGTAGACGTTCTTGGCCAGGCTGCTGCTCATACTTCTCGATTCCCCCGGGTCGGTCCCGCCACGGACCACCCGTCGCACGAGGTTTGCGATGCCGAACTGACTCCAACACAACGGCGAAAGCCGCGCGGCCTCGCCGAAGCACCCGAAGGGTGCCGAGGCGGGCACACGCGGCTCGCGACAGGCCGAGACGTGCTACTTGATCTCGACCTTCGCGCCTGCCTCTTCGAACTTCTTCTTGATGGCCGCGGCCTCGTCCTTGCTCGCGCCTTCCTTGATGGCCTTGGGCGCGCCCTCGACGAGATCCTTGGCTTCCTTCAGGCCGAGCGAGGTGACCTC